>JBFHHS010000103.1:0-9264 GCA_041596895.1 Crocinitomicaceae bacterium
AATGGCACATGAATTCCCCAATGAAGAGGAGTAGTTACATACACTTGAAGAATTTTCGCATCCAATCCTTGAAGAATTGCCTTTGTAATCCCTTCGGTTAAAAGTACTGCAACATCGAGTGTTTTGTTTTTCAAGCCTCGAATCATTTGACCAGTTCCACCTCCCATATCACTCCAGTGAAGTTGGATCCCTTGATCTCTAAATTTCCCCTCTTCAATTCCCATTCTCCATGGCAAATTGAAATGTTCTGGTACACCACCAATTTTTAATCCTACCATAATCTATTATTCCGAGAATTGCATGTCATAAAGGGTTTTATAATACCCATTCATTGAAAGTAATTCTGTATGTGTTCCTTGTTCTTTTATTTCACCTTTATCCAAAACAACAATTTTATTTGCCGTTTGTATTGTTGACAACCTGTGGGCAATCACAATTGATGTTCTACCTTCAGTTAATTTCTTCGTAGCTAATTGGATTAACTCTTCAGATTCGTTATCCACACTTGAAGTTGCCTCATCTAAAATCAAGATATACGGATCATAAACATACGCCCGAATGAAAGACAATAACTGACGCTGCCCTGTTGAAAGCACCCCTCCTCGTTCACCAACTTCATAATCATAACCACCTGGAAGCTTCATAATAAACTCATGAGCACCAACAGCTTTTGCCGCTTCTATGACATCCTCTTTTGAAATTGAAGGGTCTCCTAGCGTAATATTATTAAATACGGATTCTGAGAATAAGAATACATCTTGCAAAACAATGGCGATATTTTTCCTAAGGTAATTCAGTTCAATTTCACTCAATTCAGTATTACCAAATAATATACTTCCTTTTTGATATTCGTAAAAACGCCCAATAAGATTTACCAACGAACTTTTTCCGGCCCCTGTTGCACCAACGAACGCCACAGTTGTGCCAGGTTCGATTGTTAAATTGATATTCTTCAATACCCAATCTTCATTATTATAAGCGAAATAAAGGTTATTAAAACTTATGCTTTGATCAAATTTACAGTCGTTTAATACTCCATCATTTTGGATTTGATCTTTTCGATCTATCACAGCAAAAACACGCTCAGCTCTTACGGTTCCACGTTGAAGAATGTTGAATTTATCCGCCAACTGCCGAATTGGTCTATAAAGCATGTGTATCCATAAAACGAATGAAATTGTTTCACCAAACATCAAACTAACATCTTTAGAATCTGAATTCCCAACAAGTTGAGCTGTCCAAACCAACAAAAATGCAATAGACAAAGAACTCAACATTTCCACAACTGGGAAGAAAATTGAATTGGCCCAAATTGCTTTTACGTGCGCTTGTTTGTGCTTAGCATTAATCTCTTTAAATATTTCGAACTCCTGTTCTTGCCTGTTAAACATTTGCACTAAAGAAATTCCAGTAATCCGCTCTTGAACAAATGTATTTAATCGTGAAACTTGATCACGTTCCATTTGGAAAGACTTACGTATATAACGAGCAAAAATCCGCGTTGCAATTATCAATAATGGAATTGGAATCAATGTCAATAAACTCAGTTGCCAACTCGACCAAAACATCAAGCTTATCACTACAACCAATGAAATCAAATCACCCGCAATCGTCATCATCCCTGACGAAAACACCTCAGTAATCGCTTCTAAATCTGACACAACTCTTGTTACCAAAGCACCGATTGGAGTACGATCAAAATATTGCATTCTAAAAGACAACATGCGACTCATCAATTGTTTTCTTAGATCTCGAATGATGGATTGTGCAAATAGATTAGAAAAGTAGGCAGACAAGAACTGAAAGACCGCTTCTAAAACAAGAATCCCAATAATAATCAGGGTCCACATAAGAAGCATCTCGCCATTTTGAGATTTCACAATATAAAGATCTACCATTCGACCAATTAGATATGGTCGAGCCGGACCAAGAATTGCAAGAATCAACACACAACTAACAGCTATAATAAACAACCCCTTATACAACTTCCAATACGAAAGTAGCCTTTTGAAAACCGTAATATTCAGCTTATTCTTTTGTGCCATTAAAACAAAAGTAATTTAAAGATTTAATGGAACGATATTTCCCTAGGTATTTATTTATAATCACAACAACAAAAAACAGAATAAATCGGATTGATTCTCTAATTTCAAATAAATAACAATTAACTTTATCCAAAAGTGCGAAACATGATACACGATTTCTCTAAAAACAATTCAATTTTTCAAACGTTTGTAGCTGAATTACGCGACACAACGATTCAAAAGGATTCAATGCGATTCAGAAGAAACCTTGAACGCATCTCTGAAGTTTTAGCATACGAATTGTCTAAGGAATTGGATTATGAATTCGTTGAAGTTAACACGCCACTTGGAATAGCAAATACACCGCTACTAAAAGAGCAACCTGTATTGGCAACCATACTAAGAGCTGGACTAGGGATGCACCAAGGGCTTTTAAACTATTTTGATCGAGCAGACAGTGCGTTTGTTTCGGCTTACAGAAAACACACAACATTAGAAGATTTCGATATTTATGTTGAATACCTAGCATCTCCTAGAATTGATGATAAAGTATTAATTATTAGTGACCCTATGCTTGCAACAGGAAGCTCTATGGCCATGGTATACGACGCTATGTTACGTCAAGGAAAACCATCTCGATTAATTGTCGTTTCCGCCATTGCTACACCAGATGCTTTAGAGTTTTTATCAAAGAAACTACCTAAATCTACAACATATTACATTGGCGCAATTGACGATGAATTAACGGCACAATCATACATCGTTCCAGGACTTGGTGATGCCGGTGATTTAGCATATGGAATAAAATCTTAGAGTCGAATGAAGTGGGCTTCAATCTTCTCTATCTTTATCTTTTCTACCTTTAAGTTCATGTTTACACCACTAGGTGGACCGGGACTTGGTCTCTCATTTTTCGAAACCTATTTCGCAACGGTTACCGGTGGAATTGTTGGTTCCGCTGTTTTCTACTTTTTTGGCGGTTATTTTATCCATCGAGCAGAACAAAAAAGACAAAGATTACAGGTTGAGAGTATTGAAAAAGGAATAGAGCTTCCCATTAAAAGGAAATTTACAAAAATGAATAAATTCATCGTTAAGATTAAGATGTCGCTTGGTATAGTTGGAATATCACTATGGGCTCCCTTCTTCTTATCGATTCCAGTTGGAAGCATTGTTACAGCAAAATTTTATGGGCATGACAAAAAAACGTATCCTTTAATTGTTGTTGGCATGTTCATTAATGCATTTGCAACCACAGGAATAGCATACTTAATATACGGATGAAACACTTATTTTTTGATTTAGACAGAACACTTTGGGATTTTGAAAAGAACTCAGAAACAGCATTAAACCTGCTATATGAAGACCTAAAACTCAGCGATCACCTTAGATCATTTCGTTCATTTCACACGGCCTATAAAAAAATCAATGCTGAACTTTGGCATCAATATGGAGCTGGAAAAATAACAAAGGCTGAATTAAGAATCAAGCGGTTCAATGACACCTTGAAAAAATTTGATGTTCACAACGAAAAATTAGCGATTCAGCTAGGCGACGGCTATGTAAAAACGAGCCCTTATCAAACAAATCTATTTCCACACACAACAGAGACCTTAGACAATTTAAAAAACGAAGGGTACGAATTACACATCATCACGAATGGATTTAAGGAAGTTCAATACATTAAACTTGAGAAAAGTAAATTGATCAATTATTTCGACGTGATAGTTTGCTCAGAAGAAGTGGGTAAGAACAAGCCCGCAAGAGATGTATTTGACTACGCAATGCACCATGCGAAGGCAAAACCAGCAAATAGCATCATGATTGGTGATGATTATTTAGTCGATATTGTGGGAGCAGAAAAAGTGGGAATGCAAGGAATTCTTTTCGACCCAAACAAAAGCTACCGTGAAGGCACTCACGAGTGGCACATCAATCATTTAAATGAAATTCCTGGAATAATACCTTGGATTAAAAAATCTACTCTTTAACACGTACCAATTTCAACACCACAGGATCCTGTCCTAAAGCGTATTTAATCTTAATCTTCAGCCTGTTACGACTTAAAAAACCAAATGAATAACCTATTGAATACGGAGTTTCAGCTTGGATATTTATAAAACTCATTTTACGTTTCTCGCCAACAAAACTATTTGTAGCAATCACAACACTATCCTCAATATGATTGTACGTTTCAAGGGTATAAACAAGTGAGTTATTAATACGTTTCATTTGCATATCTTCCACCATGGACGTATCACCTACTTTATTAATTCGATACGCATAGCCATGTAATAAATCATCTTGTTGCTTCCAAACTTCGAAACCACTTCCTTCTTTATAACTCCACTCACCTGCCAACTTCTTCACTTTTGACGGCAATTGAGCAAATCCATTAAAGCTGATCAACGCAACGAATAAAACGATCACTTTTCTCATAATAATCAATTTAATGTAATTCTTGTCTAAGCTTCTCATACAAAACCATTCCTGCTGCCACTCCAACGTTCAACGACGCAATTTCACCACGCATTGGAATTCGACAAGCGATATCTGCCATATTAATCAAATCAGATGTAATACCATCTTTCTCTGATCCCATTATGACTGCCACCGAACCTCGTAAATTTGTCTCATATAAAGGAACTCTTGATTTTTCAGTACACGCCACCAAGCGTAAACCACATTGCTGTACATAAAACAATGAATCCTTTAAGCTATCTGTTTTACACACCTTAATTCGATTCAAAGCACCAGCAGAAGTTTTAATAGCGTCTGCAGTAACCTGTGCAGAACCTTTAGACGGAATCAAAATTGCGTCTACACCTTCACATTCAGCAGTTCTTGCAATAGCTCCGAAATTTCTTACATCCGTAATTCTATCCAAAGCCAGAATAAACGGTTTTTTATCATTCTCCAACAGCTCTTCTACAACTTCCTCAATCTTATAATATTCGATTGGTGAAGTCAATGCAATCACACCTTGGTGATTCTGATCAGTAAAACTATTCAGTTTCTCAACTGGAACAAACTGTAATTGATAAGAACCATCAGCCAAAGCATCTTTTAGCTCAAGAAAGAGTTCTTTATTCATTCCTTTCTGAATGAAAATCTTGTTTAATACCCGTTCTGCTTTAATCGCTTCTATAACCGCTCTAACGCCAAAAATAAAATCATCCTTTGGAGTTCTATATTGACGTTCACCTGCTTCTCTTCCTCTATTTCTTTCCATTTCCTTAAAATTTGTAGTTGAATTTTAATTCAACATTTTCACCAATTGTTTTAGCAACTGGACAACCTTCCCCAGCATTAATTATACGCTGATGTATAGATTGGTTCCAATTATTCACTGAAAAATCCAAATCTACTTCTATTCTAGCTATCCTTCTCGGGTTAGACCCCATTATTTTAGTAATAGTTGCGTTTCCAAAATCAAAGTCAATTTCATGATTATCACAATAAATACCAATAATCGTAAACATACACGAAACATAAGCTGTAGCTACCAAATCGGTTGGAGAGAACGCCTCTCCTTTACCATTATTATCTACTGGAGCATCGGTTAGAACTTCCTTACCAGATTTTAAGTGGGTACACTTGGTTCTAAGACCCCCTAAATATTCAACTGTTGACGTCGCCATTTCCTTTGGATTTACATACATTTGTATTCGAAATCTTTTATAAATAAAAGACTCGGCAAAAGTAGCGTTTTATTTTTCGACGTGTAACAATGTCAAAAATTAAATTGGAAGAGATGAGTGAAACTACGAATACAGAGAATAAAGTTAAAATCAAAAAGCCAAAATGGCTTCGTGTTAAACTACCAACCGGGGAGAATTACAAAAAAGTTCGGTCCTTGGTAACTGAGCATAAACTGCATACAATTTGCGAGAGTGGAAACTGTCCGAACATGGGGGAATGCTGGGGAGAAGGAACCGCGACATTTATGATTTTAGGAAACATCTGTACTCGTTCATGTGGATTTTGTGCAGTACAAACTGGACGCCCAGATGCAGTAGATGAATTTGAACCAGGGAAAGTTGCACATAGTGTTAAAACGATGGGTGTAAAACATGCTGTAATCACCTCTGTGGATCGTGATGACCTTAAGGATGGTGGGTCTGGAATTTGGGTGCAAACAGTTAGAGCTATTCGCAAACAATCTCCTGGAACTACAATGGAAACATTAATTCCTGATTTTGCTGGAAACTGGGACAACCTTCAAAACATCATAGATGTAGCTCCCGAAATTGTAAGTCATAATTTAGAAACCGTAAGACGACTTACAAAGGAAGTTAGAATCCAAGCAAAATATGACAGAAGCTTAGAAGTTCTATTCAGATTGAAAAAAGGAGGGATGAAAACGAAGTCAGGCATCATGCTTGGACTTGGTGAGACCCATGAAGAAATCATTGAAACAATGGAAGATTTGGCCAGTGTCAATGTTGACATTTTAACTTTAGGGCAATATTTGCAACCAACAGCAAAACATTTACCGATCGCCGAATTCGTTACACCTGAACGCTTTCAAGAATACAAAGAAATTGGCATGAAACTAGGTTTCAGATATGTAGAAAGTGGACCTCTTGTGAGATCATCTTATCGGGCTGAAAAGCATTTATTCTAACATAGACTTGTATACTTTTAGCTCACTTTTGTAACTTATGTTGATTATAAAGTCAAAAACATGCCTTATATTTATACTGAAAGTGATGTTATTCCATTGAAATTATGATTGGAATTTGTTAATTTGCATCGGTTTTAAACGATTATATATAGAATAAAAAATACTATCCTTATGAAAAGATTAATATTTGCCATAATGGCGACTTCTCTTTTTGCGTTTAATGGACACTCGCAAGAAATTGTTCCATGTGGTACAGACGAAGCATTAGAGAGTCTTCATAAACAATTTCCGCAATTAAAAGCCGAATATGAAGCTCGACAATTACTTAACAATAGTGCTGTTGCAGTTACTAAAAATGGTGAAAAAGCCGTTTCTTACCAAATACCTGTAGTTTTTCACATTCTTCATGAATATGGATCTGAAAATGTTTCGGATGCTTTGGTATATGACTTAATGAACCGTTTGAATGAAGATTATAGCGCAACAAACGCTGACACGGCGAATGTTATTCCAGAATTTAAACCAATCATTGGAGATGCTGAAATTCAATTCAAATTGGCCGCATTGGACCCATTGGGAAACTGTACAAATGGTATTGAGCATATTTATTCTCACGAAACGAACGACGGAGATACTTATGCTAAAATTAGCCAATGGAATAGATCACATTATTTAAACATTTGGGTGGTAGACACTCCAAACTCAGGAGGAACTACACCAGGATTTCTTTTAGGTTACGCTACATTCCCTGCAGGAACAGATGGTTCAGGTTATTGGACTGACGGTATTGTATTGAGAGCTACAACGGTTTCAGGTTCTGACCGAACTCTTACTCACGAAGCAGGACACTACTTAGGACTTCCACACACATTTGCAGGAACAAATGCTGGTGATGGCGTTTGTGGAGATGATGGAATTGATGATACACCGCCTACAGATGGTTCATTTTCTACTTGCGATGTAACTTTAGCAGATTGTAACTCACCTGTAATTGAAAATGTTCAGAACTACATGGACTATTCTAGTTGTGTATTCATGTTTACAGATGGACAGGTAGAAGTAATGCACAATACACTTGAAGGTATTTCTGGTCAACGTAACATCCTTCATAAAGACAGCACATTAATGGCTACAGGAATTAAGGACCTTCTTTTACCTCAAGACCCAACAAACCCACTTACAGTTCCATTATGTGTTCCAGTTGCTGACTTTTCAGCAAGCACAAGACAGACATGTATAGGTTCAACAGTGAATTTTTCAGATGCTTCTTGGAATGCGGTTGTAGATAGTTATTCATGGACTTTTGAAGACGGATCTCCAGCAACATCTACATCAGCAAATCCATCTGTTACATTCAATTCATCAGGATACAAAAATGTAACGCTTTCAGTAACGAACGCCGCAGGAACTGGAACTGAAACAAGAACAGGGTACATTTATATTAGTCAGGATTACGCAACATTCAATGGACCTGCATCTATTGACTTAGAAGGACCTTCTGCTGGATGGTTTGTTTCTAATAATTATGAAAACAATCACGGTTCTTTTAAATTATCGAATGGTACAGGTAAAGACAATTCTAGATCATATAAACTGAACAACTTCAAAGATGTTTCGGGTGCTGACTTATTTAATGATGACTTCTTTTATAACAATAGATTAGGGGGTAGCGTTGATGAATTAATCACTCCATCTTTTGACTTAAGATATACATCAAATGTTACAATGTCTTTTGATTTTTCATACGCTACTAATGCAACGCAAGTGGATCAAATTACTGAGAAATTAAAAGTGTATGCATCTACTGATTGTGGAGTAACATGGAGCGCAAGAACAATCAGTATCGATGGGACTTCTATTGGAGGAAGTAACTCTGCAGGAATTTCAGGAGCAAACATTGTAACTGGAGGTTTCGCTGGATACTCTGATTATGCACCAACATCTAACAATGATTGGAAAAACGGTTCAGTATCAATCAACACAACTTCTGCTTCTGAT
This sequence comes from Crocinitomicaceae bacterium, assembly GCA_041596895.1. GTDB lineage: Bacteria > Bacteroidota > Bacteroidia > Flavobacteriales_D > Crocinitomicaceae > UBA4466. The sequence continues at coordinate 8,650 of JBFHHS010000103.1, forward strand.
AAAGTAATTTTCAAATTTGAATTTACTGCATCTGACTTAGCGAGTAACTTTTATTTAGACAACATCAACGTTAACGGAACACTAGGATTGGTTTCAGATGAAATATCAGCATTGGACATTAATGTGTTCCCTAATCCGTCAAATGGAGAAGCGATTAACATTAATTACACTGCGCAAAACGAAGCGGTTACTTTTACACTAAGAGATACTCAAGGTAAATTAATCACATCAGAAACTATCAACCAAACAAACACGGTTGTTAGTCACTCATTATCGAACACTTCGAACTTACCTTCTGCATGTTACTTCTTAGAAGTTAAATCAGGAGACTTTACAACTACGAAAAAAGTAGTTGTAATGTAAAACATAACAGATTAAATGAAAAGAGGGCTATTTTACTAAATAGTCCTCTTTTTTTTGCTCTAAGATTATAGATAATGAGTTAGAATGTTTAATTTCAGCCAAATTTTAAACTATGAATAAACTATTTACACTTATAAGTCTGTGCTTCTTAGGGAGCTCTTCGATCTTTGCCCAGACTGAACCTACAAGGAACTGTGGTACATATGAGGCGCTAGAAGAAGCATTCGAAATGTACCCTGAATTGAGAGAAGG
>JBFHHS010000104.1:0-9250 GCA_041596895.1 Crocinitomicaceae bacterium
GCAGTTTATTCCTAGTGAAAAAAGGAAAAAAGTATGGATTTATTGGTGCCGTAGGATAATGAATGAAATAGAATACAAATACCTCGTTGATGAGGACGCTTGGTCGCAGGTTGAGAAACCAGCACCTCAGTTAATAGTACAAGGTTTTATTTCTAAATCGAAAGAATGCGTAGTTCGAATTAGGATTAAAGGCGACAAAGGATTCCTTACAATAAAAGGAAAAACGGTTGGAATTACGCGTAAAGAATTCGAATATGAAATCCCTTTAGCAGATGCTGAAGCAATGCTTGATAACTTCATAGATAAGAGCATTCGGAAACATCGATATGAGATAAATGTTGCAGGAAAAACATGGGAGGTTGATGAATTTCATGGTCCATTACAAGGATTAATCCTTGCTGAACTAGAAGTCAGTTCGATCGATGAAAAATTTGACTTACCTGAATGGGTAACCGAAGATGTTTCAACCGACCCAAGCTATTATAATGCTGTTTTAATCGATAAATGCTAACCAAGTTAACGTATCAATATTGCATTAATCACCCTGTAAGGAAACCTTTTCACAATCGAAGACCATTGTGCCCGCTTCAACATCGAACCATTCCAAGAAATTTTCCAGTTTAATTTCTGGGTAAGTAGAATCATCATCCGCAACACCATCCAACTCATTTAAAAATATCTTCTTGAAATTCGCTTTGATGATTGGGTCAACCTCAAAGAAATCTTCTTCAACCAAATAGATGTTTGCTTCAGATTCTTCATCAATGAAAAACTCTTCATCAATCTGATTTACCCAGTCGATGAAAGGTTGTTTAGCTTTAACCTTAAGGTACCCTCTATTTACAATTTTCATAATTCTACTTTCGTGCGTTTTCCTTCAGGGAACGTGTACCATCTGGCTTTTGTCCAACGGGGTTGTTCAATAACATAATTCCATGGATTGTCCTGCTCTTCGACCTTATGAAATCCGTTCCACCCTTTAAAATCAATTGAATTCTCTGACTCGATAAAGATTAGCGTTGAATCATTAATCAATATTTGAAGTGGATTCCGCTGAAAATTCTTAGCCTCTCCAAAGAAAATCGTTTTACAATTATCACCAAAACAATTTATCCAATTGGTAAATGCGTTCATAACTTTAAGAGAATCGACATACACCCATTTAGAGTATAAAATGGTATCCACAGGAGTAATTAACTTATACTTTTCCATAGAAATTGCCCCAAAACGATCGGGAAACATTCGGTCAACCCTATACTCAACTGAAGAAACGGGCACACCATTATCCACAAACCACTTTGTCACTTCTAGAGTAGAATCGGATTCAATCACAGGAACAACCTCAGAAGAATGTCCTTCCTTATAGCGTTCAGACTCACCTGTAATATCAGTGATATCAATGGTCCTTTGTTCTTGTTTATTGCAAGCCGCGACAAATAATCCGAAAATGAGCGCTATGAATAATTTTGTTTTCAAACAGTTAATTTATTTAATACATCGATTGTTCTATCAATATCTGAACCACTAATATCCAGATGAGTTACAAAACGAAGCATTCCTGGACCAAAAGCCATAATTTTAATATCCTTTTTCGCCAATTCGTTCAATACAATGTCTCTTTTAGATTCATCTTTTAGAATCGCAACGACAATGTTCGTGTCCGCAGGAACAACCTCCTTCACCCAAGTTAATTCATTTAGAGCAGACTCCAAAGCTTTTGCATGTGCATGATCTTCTTTTAATCGAGATACATTATTCTTTAAAGCGTAAAGTCCACCAGCAGCAATGATTCCAGCTTGGCGCATTCCACCGCCAAACACTTTCCTTACCCTACGCGACTTTTTGATAAAATCTTCTTTACCGATTAAGACAGAACCAACTGGAGCACCTAATCCTTTTGACAAACAGAGGGAAATGGAATCGAATTGGGAAGCGTATTCCTTGAGGTCAACCCCATTTTCAACCATTGCATTCATTAAACGCGCCCCATCTAAATGAAGAGGAAGACCATTCGATTTACAGAACGCGCTGATTTTTTTTATTTCTTCAAAATCATAAATCGCACCTCCTCCACGATTTGAAGTATCCTCCAGGCTAACCAATTGTGTAATCGGATAATGAACATCGTCCGGATTAATCCATTGCTTGACATCCTCTAACTTCAACATCCCACGATTCCCATGAATTAAACGCACTGACGCTCCCGTATTCTTAGCAATTCCACCGCCTTCATATTTATAGATATGACTCTCAACATTGGTAATAATTTCACCACCAGGTTGAACGTGAACATTGATTGCAATTTGATTGGTTTGAGTTCCTGAAGAGCAGTAAATCGCCTTTTCCATTCCGAACATTTCCGCAGCAAACGTTTCCAACTCATTGATTGTAGGATCCTCACAAAACACATCGTCTCCAACTGGAGCAGCGAACATAGCCTCTTTCATTTCTATTGTTGGCTTCGTCACCGTATCACTTCTAAAATCAATCATAATCCATATTTTACGTGAAAATAATCTTTGAAATTTAATTGAACCGCATATTTTTTGCTTTTTTGTACCATGGAATATGTGATTGTTGCCCTTACAGTATTATTTGGAGCTGGACTGACTTTCTTTTCAGGATTTGGCTTGGGCACATTAATGCTTCCTGTATTCAGTATCTTTTTCGATTTGCCTATCGCAGTTGGTGCAACGGCCATTGTTCACTTAGCCAATAATGTTTTCAAGTTTGCTCTTGTTTCTAAACACATCCACTTCCCTACACTTCTCCGGTTTGGTGTCCCTGCGCTAATATTTGCTTTTTTAGGTAGTATGCTCCTTACCTCTTTCGATCATTCAGAAGCGCTTTACAACTATCAAATTAGTGGACATTCATTTGAACTGACTCGCGTAAAAATGACCATTGGTTCTTTAATGATGTTTTTTGCTTGGTTTGACTTAGACCCAAGATTTGATAAATTAAATGTAAAAAAAGAATATATCCCGTTTGGTGGTATGTTAAGCGGATTCTTTGGTGGTTTATCGGGACATCAAGGTGCATTTCGTGCAGCATTCTTAGCTAAAGCAGGATTAACAAAAGAACAATTTATAGGAACATCCAATGCCGTCTCATTGATCGTCGACTTATCGCGATTGTCAATTTACATCTTTGGATTTGTGGCAATAACAGGAGAGGAAAATAAATTTTTGGCCGCAATAACTGATGCTAAAACCCTGTTGATAGTTGGAGTTGTTTTTGCCTTCATCGGAACTTATTTCGGAAAGAAATTGGTCCAAAAAACAACAATTACGAAAATTCAACGCATTGTAGGCGCATTACTACTAATAATGGGATTCTTGTTAATCTTGGGAATAATCTAAATTCAGCGTCTCAATCATTCTATTAAATTCAAGATGCATCTTCGCATTGATCTCGACCTGCTTTTTAGTTGTTGGATGAATAAATTGTAATGCCCTCGCATGAAGCAACATAGTATTCATATTAAACTTCTCCAAGAACAGTTTATTTTGTTTGTTACATCCATGCGGACGATCTCCAATTATCGGATGTCTCAAATGTGCCATATGTTTACGAATCTGATGCATTCGACCAGTTTCTGGGGTTACATCAATCAATGAATATCGCGAGGTTTTAAACTTACCATGAGGCAAATCCACTTCAGTCGTTGAAATTGTCTCGAAGTGTGTAACGGCCTCTTGAGTCTTGCCATCATCACGCGTTAAAGCATAATTAATCGTGCCGACCTCGGGAGTATACCCACGCACCAACGATATATATTTTTTCTTTACAAGACCATCCATGAACTGTGTTTGCATCATAGAATTCATTTCAGAATTAAGTGCAAACAAAAGCACCCCAGAAGTTTTGCGATCTAATCGATGCACAGGATAAACAGTTTGGCCAATTTGATCTCTTAATATTTGAATAGCAAACTCACTTGCATCACTCGCAATTTTTGTACGATGCACCAACAACCCGTGCGGTTTATTGACTGCAATTAACTCATCATCATGATAAAGAATTTCGAGCATTCTATTTTTTACGAATTACGAGTAACCCATCACGAATTGGCAAAAGAACCTCTTGCACACGCTCATCTTCATGTACCATCCTATTTAAATCCACCAAAACTTGCGTATCGGTATCCTTAGGTTCTACTGGCTCTAGAACCTTACCCGACCATAACACATTGTCCACAATAATGTAACCTCCTTTTGAAACCTTATCAAAAACCATATTATAGTAATTGATATAGTTTGATTTATCTGCATCAATAAAAACCAAATCAAATTCTTCATCCATGGACGGAATCAAATCCATTGCGTTTCCAATGATACATTTAATTTGATCTTTAAAATCAGATTTACTGACATATTCATTAACTAAGTCCTCTAATTCTTCATTTTTATCAATGGTAGTAATGCGGCCACCTTCAGCCAAACCTTCAGCGAAACAAAGTGCAGAATACCCTGTGTAAGTTCCAATTTCGAGAACATTCTTAGGTTGAATCATGTGCGAAAGCATACTCAACACACGCCCTTGAAAGTGACCACTCAACATGCGCGGTCGCAAAACATTAATATGCGTTTCTCGATTTAAATCGTACAACAATTTAGGTTCATTTTCTGAATGCGCACAAACGTAATCGTCTAATTTTTGACTAATAAATTCCATAACTAAGATTGAAAGTAAAGATTGAATCTTTCCGCAAAGATGAGAAATAATTCAACTTAAAAAGCGACATTTGCCGCATGAAAACAGTAAATGAAAAGGGATATTGTGCAATTGGAGTTTTTAGAGGAAAGACAACACACAATTTAGGAACGCTTTGGAGATCAGCTTACATCCTTGGTGCAGCTTACATTTTCACTGTTGAGGGACGTTATAAAAAACAATCCTCAGATGTTGTTCGTGCCTGGTCGCGTATTCCACTATTTAACTACAAAGATTTTGATGATCTACTCAAAAACATTCCGTACGACTGTCGTTTGATAGGAGTAGAAATTGATGACAAAGCCGAATGGCTGCATGAGTTCCAACACCCCAAAAGAGCGATTTACTTATTAGGAGCTGAAGATACAGGATTGCCAAAATATGTGCGTGACAAATGTCATTTCATTGTAAAACTACCTGGTAATTCATCTTTGAACGTTGGAGTAACCGGAAGTGTTGTACTGCATGACAGAGCGACAAAAATACCAACAGACTTTCCACCAGATCACACTAGCGAATAAAACAGCATGAACACGCTTCAAACAGATCGATTAGTTTTACGACCACTCGCTGAAAATGATGTAAACGAAGTCTATTTTCTACGATCAGATGCTGAGGTTGGAAAATACATCAAGCGTGATAAGTTAAAGGACACGGATGGTGCTCTATTATTCATCCGTCGTATAATCCGAGATGTTTCCAAAGGAAAAAATTACTATTGGGCCATTTCAACACCCGAGGACTCAACAATGATTGGTTCTATTTGTCTTTGGAATTTCAATGATACAAAAACAAAAGCCGAAGTTGGTTATGACTTACATCCAAATTTTCAGGGTAAAGGCTATATGAACGAAGCGTTAAACGCTATCTTAACGTTATCATTCGATACATTAAAACTCACTGAAGTTTCAGCATACACAGATTATAGAAACCTTGCTTCTCAGGCACTTCTAACTCGAAACAAGTTTAAACTACAGAGTTATGAACGAGATGAAGACAACGAAAACAACCGCATTTTCACTCTTCACAAAACATTCCGTTAACATTTTATTGAATTAATCTTATTTCGCAGTTAACCTAATTGCAAAGACCATACTATACTTTTGGTGTATGTATAACACAACACTAAATTCAGAAAACATGGAAGCAATCAATTCAATGTCAGTGAATGATTTATCATTATACCTTACGATGGGAAATGAAGCAATCAAATGTGGTGACCTAAACGAAAGTCTTAGTTGGTACTCAAAAGGACTAGCAAAAGCGAAGGAAATCAAAAATGATGTTAAAGCGAACGAGTTTTACCATTTGATCATTACATTATTGTAATAGGATTCATTAGATTTAGTCAAAACGTAACGTTATGACTGATTCTAAAATTTCTATTCGACCAATTATTACCACAATCCAAGAGACGTCATTTTCGTCGTTGGAATCTTTTCAAAATACAACGTTGCGACCAATAATCAAATTGCAACACCCCATCCTCATTGGACTTTTCAAAAATACAATCGATCAAAACAAAGGTGATTTCAACAACCTGAAAAAAATATCCAAGAAAGAGTTCATTACAAATGAATTGCGCAAGAATATTCCTTTGAGAAATCAGGTCATTGGTATTGTAGTTGGAATGTTCACGCCTGAAGAATTTTTTCAATACACAAAATTAAAATCTGATCTTGACCGAAGAATTGTAAACATCAGTATTGAACGTTTACACAACAGCTTAGAAGAATTAAATCATTAACAACTTATAACGGTTAAAATTATCAGTTAAACTCATTTAATTGTAGTTTAGTCCGCATTAATTCAATTGAATGAAGTATTACTTCAAGTTGCAATACGATATGATGAACCGTCAGCTCAAAGAAATGGGACTGCACCCCCTATTTGGTTTTTTCATTGGTTTAATTGCGCTAATTGGTGGAACAATTCTCATTTATTCCAAAACGAATTATGCCCCTTGGATAATCGCATCGGTAGGATTAGTGATCGTGTTACGCGCAAGTGAGTATAACCGTTCTATTCATTTAAAATCCATCTTTGATCGAAAAACATTTCGAGAAATAAGATTAATAGAAAACTTAGTATTAATAACACCCTTTCTTATTATTCTCATCTTTAAGAGTGAATTATTGGTTTTTGTTGCAACGTTGTTGATCTCAATCGTGTTAAGTTGGTATGAATCCAAACAAAGTTTTCACTTCACTATTCCAACCCCATTCTCGCGCAAACCATTTGAATTCACAACGGGGTTTAGAAAAACAATTTTAATGCTTGCAGGGATATATCTGTTGTTTATAACGGCGATCTTCGTAGGAAACTTTAACCTTGGTATCTTTTGCTTAATTGCACTATTCATAGCACTCCTCTCTTATTATAGCTGGCCAGAAGATAAACTATTTGTATGGATACACAGTGATAACGCAGCAAACTTCATCAAGCACAAAATCAAAACAGCATTCACATTTTCAAGTGTACTCGCGTTCCCAATTATTGCAACACTTTTATTTATAAAACCTTCTCAATACTTCGTAATTCTAACTTTTACAGTGATTGGTCTTTTAGCATTAATCACGATGGTAATTGCCAAATACGCTGCCTTTCCAAATAAAATGAACATCGCCCAAGGACTGATCTTTGCGATTGGTATTGTTTTGCCTCCCTTGTTACTGGGAGTAATCCCTTACCTCTATACTCAAGCAAAAAGTAATTTAAAAGAACTACTCAGATGATATCAATTCAAAAGCTAAACAAATCTTTCGGTTCAAAAAAAGCTTTAAATGACATTAATATTGAATTCGTTAAAGGAAAAGTGTACGGCATTGTTGGTCAAAATGGTGCTGGAAAATCGACACTATTCAACATTATTTCCGGTTTGGAATCATTTAACGGAATCATTCAAAGCGACTTAACTCCGCTTAAAAACCACTTAGGGTTTCTTCAAACAAATCCATTTTTTTTTCCAAAAATTACAGGAAGAGAGTACCTTCAACTTCATTTGAATGCGCGAAATATTAAAGAAATAAATATCGATGAATCCAATATCTTTGATTTGCCTTTAAATCAATATGCACAAAGTTATTCCACAGGAATGAAAAAGAAGTTAGCCTTGACCGCAGTTTTAATTCAACAAAGCGACATCTACATCCTCGATGAACCATACAACGGCGTTGATATCCATAGCAATATGATTATAACAGAAATCATTCAAAAATTAAAATCAATAGGGAAAACAGTGCTGATCTCCTCACACATATTCTCAACATTGAAAGATACCTGTGATGAAATCCATTTGCTCCACGAAGGACATTTCAAAAAGAGCGTTGATCATTCAGAATTTGATCTGCTAGAGCAAGAAATGATTGAATTTACAACAGGATCAATTATCGATCGTTTAAATCTAAAATAAAGACAATTTAACAACTAGAATTTACCTCGGTAAATATATCGCGTTATCTTTGCGGCGATGAGTAAACACCTATTTCCAGCATACCTTTTAACTTTCGTAAATGTTCTCGGATTCAGCATTCTTTTGCCTGTGCTTCCGTTTATCGTTAAAAGTTTTGGTGCACCAGAATGGATATACGGACTATTAATCTCCTTGTACTCTGCTTCACAATTTATTGGGGCACCAATTTTAGGCGCACTTTCGGATTCAACTGGACGTAAACCAATCCTTCTGATCAGTCAAGCTGGTACATTGCTCAGCTGGTTAGTTTTTGTAGTAGCGATTTTAATGCCGGAATATCCAATTTTAGGATTATCCATACCTATTTGGATTATTGGTTTATCAAGAATTTTAGATGGAATCACAGGAGGTAACACTTCTGTCACGAATGCCTATGTTGCCGATGTCACATCGCGTAAAGAAAAGTCTTACATCTTCGGCTACCTTGGTGGAATTGCAGGAATTGGGATGATTGTTGGCCCAGGCTTAGGAGGGTTAACTGCATCTTCATCGATAGGATATTTAGGAACATTACTCTTGGCAATCTTTATTTCCGCAGTAACTCTAATCTCCATCATATTTTGGTTAAAAGAAAGTCACCCAGAAGAGAAAAGAACAGCACGTCAACGTGCATCCGTATGGAGCAGTATCTATATACCAAAACGTGTAAAAGAAGTCGATCCTTCACCGATCATCAAAACATTGTTCACAATCAAGATTTTCTTTTCTACGATGATTGCTTTTTACATTTCCACAATTGCTCTTTTCCTAATTGACCTCTTCTCATTTGAAGAAAAAGAACTGGGATTTTTCATGCTAGTTATAGGTGTCTTTTTAGCGTTCAATCAAGCTTTCTTGTCTAAAATTTTCATCAAACGATTTGGAGAATATAAAACGTTAATCATAGGCCTGTTATTATGTGGAATTGGCATGGTATCAATAACAATGACGCATAATATGTGGATGTTTATAATGTTCTATTACGTATTAAATCTAGGGTTATCACTTTGTTTTCCAACGTTCAATGCTTTAATTGCTATTCATGCAAACCCTAAAAAACAAGGCGCCATTATGGGAATAAGC
>JBFHHS010000105.1:0-9206 GCA_041596895.1 Crocinitomicaceae bacterium
AACCTTTGATACACCTATTGATCTAAGCATCAAACTAAACGATATTGCAATGGTCAAGTTTCTTCTTTCCGAAGGAGCAACAGATAAATCTTCTATGTTCCAAGCAGCCAAAAATGATAATTTGGAAATGATTCAATTACTCCTTCAACATGATTTTGAATTTGGAAATAGTTTAATCTATGCGGCCGAAAATGACAACATGGAAATTGTTCAATTCTTAGTAGAAGCTGGTAGTGAAGTCAACCTAAGTCAAAAAAGAAAAAGTGGACTTTTCTCTAGATACTATGTCAGTCCTATTGACAGATCCATTAAAAATGGTAATCTAGAAATGGTGAAGTACCTGATATCAAAAGGAGTATCAATTGAGAATGCTATTGAGGAATGTTTTGAATTTCAACAGAATGAAATATTAAAGGCCCTGATTCCTGAATATGAGAACAAAGACGAGCTTTTGTCTAAAGCATTTATTCGTTCAAACACAGAAATAATACGCTATTTAATTAATGTTGGTGCAGATATCAATTACAAAGACGATCATGGAAACACATTATTGCACATTACATCCAAAGAGGGGAATATTTTAAATACAAAAATGCTCATTGAAGAATTCAACGCCAGTATCAATGCAAAGAATGAATCTGGAGAAACTCCTTTGATGCTCTCAGCCTCAAGCTCAGATATTTTGGTAACGGAATACCTTTTAACAAAAGAGGTTGAAATCGATGCTACCAACAATCACGGTGAAACTGCATTGTTTTATTCGCTTGAAAATAAATCACTGAACAATTTCAACTTGCTTTTAAATAAAGGCGCTGACCCTGATATTAGGTCAAACAACAACACCACTTTACTGATTGCTGCAGCGAAAAAAAATCAAGTCAAAGCAATAAACTATCTACTGGATCATGGAGTGAATATAGATGCTGAAAACGACCTGAAAGAAAAAGCATTTGATTACATCATTACAGATTTTAATCGAAATTTTGAATTGGTGAATCGATTCCTTGATGCTGGGGCTGATATTAATCAACGCGGTAACAGGTACAATAAATCACTCATGTTCTTTGCAATTGAACAAGAAAACATTGAAAGAATAAAAGAACTTCATGAAAGAGGAGCAAGTGTTGACCCAAGAGACAGTAAAGGAAACCGTGCAGATGTTGACAATTCAGAAATAATTATGTACCTCATTGAAAATGGAGCAGATATCAATGCACTAGATGATCGACACGATTCTTTTTTATGTGTTGCTGTTAATGAAAATGACTTGGAACTTGCACATTATTTAGTTTCTAAGAATATTGATGTCGACCAAAACTGTTATTTCTCTGAACCTCCTCTAGTGAAGGCAATTGAGTCCAACAACGTAACATTGGTGAAATTTTTAGTCGATAATGATGCTGATATAAATGCTATTGGCTATTTCGAACGCAATGTAATGGAATATGCAAAACGCAAAGGGAATCAAGAAATCATCGATTACCTTAAAGGCAAAGGAGCAATGTCCAAAAAAGATAAAAATGAACTTTATCGAAAATCGATGGAGGTAGAGAGAAAAATCAAAACAGCAATGGCCCTTGAAAATAACGAGGAATTGGTAGCCAACTTAAAGTTATGCAACGGACTCATCATTCAAGACAAACTAATTAAACGCGTGGCAGAATACGCCGCTGAGAGTGGAAACCCGATTATTTTTGAAATTCTTATTTCTAATTTGAAATTCAATATTGACAGTGAAATAAACCTCATTGGACAAACGCCCTTAATTGTTGCAACAGAAAATAACAAAACAAGTTTAGTGGACTATCTTTACCATCGAGGTGCACTATTAGACATTATGGATGACAAAGGGAAAACAGCTGAAGATTACATCCGCAGTAAAACAATGAAAAAGCTCTTTAAAGATTTTAAGAAATAAAAAAACCGCCTTTTATCAAAAGCGGCTCGCAAAATTCTGAGTGATGAATCATTAAGATCCACAACCAATACAGTCGATGTGACTATCCATTGGCTTTACTCCTTTTAATTTCATCTCTAAATTATGGATTTCATCTTTGATATCCATATCCGTAAACATGTCCCCAGTTAGTTTACTTTTTAATTCATTAATCTCTTCTTGCAATGTAATTTCTGTAGTCATGGCTGAATGCTTTTATTAATTTCTTCCTACAAAGTTGCAACGAATTTCCGCTCGATTTTAAACCTTAACAAAAGAAATATTAAAAAGTTATTAACGATAAAAAAGTTCATTAGGACAACCTATATGTTTAATCAAACGTCTAATTGGGGTAATCACTAATGTTAAGCTTATATTAAGTAAATGTTTTCACTATCTTAACAACTTGTTTTTACAACAAAGACTTTTAAAATGACAAAAACACTACTATTAGCTATTTTAGCTGGCTTATCTTTTACTTCTCATTCGCAGTATTGCTTAACGGGCGGACCATCATCAACAGCTGATTCGAACATTGAATCTGTCTCCTTGATTGGGTCTTCAGGTTCTATTTCATATACAGGCTGTCCTGGTATTGTAGGGGTTGAAGAATATTTATCACAAACTGCATTTCTAGACGCCGGTTCACCATATACGGCAAACATCCAATTTGGAACATGCGGTGGAAACTATTCAGGAAATGGAGAGGCCTGGATCGATTATAATTTAGATGGCATTTTTGATGCATCTGAATCTATTGGTACTTGGACAGGAACGCCGCCTACATCACTAAGCAGCTTCAACTTCTTAGTTCCTAGCGGTGCAACCACAGGACAATCGAGAATGCGTGTTGTTCAGGCCGAAAACTCGTCATTACCTATGGACCCTTGTGGTAGTTTTACTTGGGGGTCAATGACTGATTTTAGCGTCTACATTCAAAATGGTGTTGACTGTTCTGGTTATACTGGTGATGACATTTCTGATCCTCGTGTAGTTTCAGCTTTACCTTTTACAGAAAATCATGACAACTCGATTTGTTATAGTAATCAAAATACAGTCTATGCGTCACCTGATGTATATTATCTTGTTCTTGTTGATCCTTCAACGGTTGCATTAAATGTTTCACTTTGTGGTTCTAGTTTTGACACGTTCCTTTCTGTTTTTGATACGGACGGAAATGTTTTAGGCGTTAATGATGATCATCCAGATTGTGGGGTTCAATCAAAAGTTACTGTGAACACAACTGGTCATGATTCCGTTTACGTCATTGTCGATGGTTGGTCATTCAATATGGGACCTTATGATATTTCAATAAATGCGGAAACATTGGGTAATAGTGAATTAGATTTTTCTCAATTCAGTATTGTACCAAATCCAGCCAAAAACCACATTCAAATTTCAAATTATACCGGTGAAATCAAAATTAGAGATGGTCAAGGTAAATTAATGACTGGGCAAGAGGTTATTTTAAATCAATCTATTGATATTAGTTCCTTTTCTTCTGGATTCTATTTTATTGAATTAAACATTGATAGTCAATCCTTCATTCAAAAATTAATTGTTGAATAATGAGATTTGGACTATTCATCATAAGTATTTTCTTTAGCAACCTATTATTAGCCAGTGGATGGGTTCAGAAAGCAGACTTCGGAGGTATTGCACGTCATAGAACTACAGGACTAGCTATTGCAAACAAAGCTTACATTGGCTTGGGACATTATAATGGTGCCGGAATAAATGTGCTATTCAATGATTGGTGGGAATATGACCCTTCAACAAATGCATGGACACAAAAAGCAGACTATCTAGGTGGGGATTGTTATCATGCTGTTGGTTTTACAATTGACGAAATCGGATATGTAGGTACAGGAAGAACCTCTGTTTCAGGAAGTGTTCTTGTACAAGACTTCTTTAAATATGATCCAGTTACAAATACTTGGGCTACAATTTCCTCATTTATTGGTACAGGTAGAAGAGGCGCTGTATCTTTTGTGATTGATGGAACGGCATACGTCGGCACCGGAGAAACAAATTCTGGTCGTGTTGGTTCATTTTATAAATATGACCCCGTGATTGATACTTGGACACAAATAGCTTCTATTGCAGGACCTGATAGAACTTCATCTGTTGGATTCAGCATAGGAAATTTTGGATATGTAGGTACAGGTGATTTAAGTTCAGGTTCTACGAATGACTTTTGGCAATACGACCCTGCACTGGACTCTTGGACACAAAAGGCAAATGTTGGTCCTGTTTTACGCCAAGAAGCAAGCGGGTTCGAATTGGAAGGAAAAGGTTATATCCTTACAGGGTTAGATGCTTTTACCGGTACTAACTACAGTGATATGTGGGAATATGATCCAATTATGAATAGTTGGATTCAAGTTGAAGATTTCCAAGGAACTTCGAGAAGATATTTGACTTCCATTGTTTTGAATGGCCAAGTATACGCGGGATTAGGTACAAATGGCGTTAATTTTTCAGACTGGTGGATTTACGATAAATATTTATCAACTTTAAAGAATGAAATTGAACATTTAACCATTTCTGCCTACCCCAACCCAGCTACAACCCACGTAACAATCGACCTAAATTTAAAGCATGATTTTGAGTTTAATAACGTGTCCATTGAAATAATTAATTCAACAGGAGAAATCTTAAAACGCACTCTCGTTTCATCAAATAAAACTCAACTTTTTACTTCAGACTTACCTGCTGGAACTTATTACTACCGATTAAATTATAAGGACAATCTTATAAAATCAGATAAACTAATTATCACAAAATGAAATTGCATCAATTTATCATATTAACCGTAACCCTTCTCCTTGCAGATGTAGCTTTAAGTGCATCCTCATGGATTCAACGAGCAGACTTTGGAAATGTTGGAAGACATCGTGGAATGGGAATTTCAATTGGAAACAAAGGATACATTGGATTAGGTCATTACAATGGTGCCGGGCCAAATATTGTACTTAGTGATTGGTGGCAATATGATCCAAGTACAAATTCTTGGACTCAAAAGGCCGACTATATTGGAAATAATGGTAATGGTAATTATGCAGTTCTTTCCTTTGGAATGGAAAAGTATGGATTTGTAGGTGGCGGTCAAGTAGCTTCAGATGCTAGCTTTTATAAATACGACCCAGCAACAAATTTATGGACACAAGTTGCCAACATGCCGACAGTTGCGATGAATACCGAAGGCTTTACCGTTGGACTAAATGGGTATTACTTGAATGGAAGTACAGTTTACGAATACAACTCTCAAACAGATAGCTGGTCCACAAAGAACCCTGCTCCTTTTAGCATTTCAATCTGGCCCGCAACTTTCACCGTTGATGGTAAAGGGTATGTAAAAACATCAAATGCCCTTTGGGAATATAAACCTGCATTAGATCAATGGATTTCAAGAGCACCATTTCCAGGGTTAGCAACGGCAGGTTCCGTAGGGTTCAATCAAAATAATAAGGGATATATTGTGAGTGGTTATTCAGGCTCACTTTCAAATGTAACTTCAGAAACTTGGGAGTATGACCCAGCTACAAATACATGGCTTGCTCAAACGGAGTTTTATGGCTCCAGTAGAAGATTTGCATCTGGATTTACAATAGGAAACCGAGCTTACATTGGAACCGGAACGAATGGAACAAACTTCAACGACTTTTGGGAATTTGATGCTTTGTTAGGATTAGAAGAAATGTTTGATGCTAATCAATTTACTTGCTATCCAAATCCAGCAATTGATTATGTGAAATTTAAATCAAAAAATCTTTCCTCATTTCAAATTATCGTTTTTAATAATAACGGTCAAGTGATTCATGAGAAGACTACAACTTCAAATGAAATTACGCTAAATCGAGATCATTTAAAGTCAGGAGTATATTTCTACCATATAGTCTCTGATGACCAAGTCGTTTATAAGAATAAATTTATTTTTCAATAGAATGAAGAACATTATATATACAATTTTCGTGATGGTTTTGAGCAATATGTCTTTTGCTCAAACAAACAACACGTGGACGAAAAAAGCAGATTTCGCCGGACTTAAACGTGAACGAGCTGTGGCATTCTCAATCAACAACATTGGATATGTTGGAACTGGAGTCGATACCGCTGAAATTGTTCACAATGATTTTTGGCAATACGATCCTTCCATGGACACATGGGCCCAAGTTGCAGATCTTCCTGGTTCAGTTCGTAGAAATGCCGTAGCTTTTACAATCAATGATAAAGGATATGTTGGAACAGGTATTGACTTGGTTGAAGCCTCTATGCCTGGAGCAACGACTTTAAGCGATTTCTACGAATATGATGCAACCTTAAATACTTGGACCCAAAAAGCCAATTATCCTGGAGGGTTTGGATTTGGAGTGTACTTTGCTACAGGTTTCGCTGTAGGTTCTAAAGGATATATTTGTTGCGGTAAACTTGGTCCAAACAACTACATAAGTCAATTATGGGAATATAAACCAGCAATTGATCAGTGGGCACAATTACCTGACTTTCCAGGAGGCGTGCGCTATCAATTAAGCAGCTTTGTTATTGATTACAGCGCATACGTAGGTTTAGGTACCGATCAAGATGCTTATCGTAAAGATATCTGGGAATTTAATACTGCAACGAATCAATGGTCAGCACGTGCGGACCTTCCTGCAAGTCAACGTTCTGCCGCAACAACATTTAGTTTAGGTCAGCGCGGTTATGTTTGCCTTGGAAATAATGGTGGACTTCTTGATGATCTTTGGGAGTACAATCCATTTACGGACAACTGGTCGAGTAAAGCAACCTATGGAGGTAGCCCGCGAAAGGGTGCTATCGCTTTTACAGCAAATGGTCGTGCTTACGTTGGAACAGGAAAAGGATATTCTGGAAAAAAAATGAGTATGCACGAATACAATCCATCACAAGTTATTGGAATTGAAGAGTTAGAAAATAACCTTTCCATTTATCCAAATCCTGCAAAAGAGCGTATTCAATTAAGTTCGCATTCAAATAATATTGAAACAATCGAAATCATTTCTTCTACAGGAAGTAAAGTGTTAACGCAAACCTTTACAACTTCTATCGACGTTAATACATTGCCTGCAGGTATCTACTTTGTCAATGGATTCGATGATGAAAACAATATCACGGCAACACAAAAACTTATTATTCAATAACATGAAATATACTTTACTCATTTTACTAAGCGTACTCGGATTATATTCTTGGGGACAAGACATTTGGACGATGGCCGATTCAATTAATGGCGCACCAAGAACAGTAGCATCAACCTTTGTTGTCGAAGGTGAGGGTTATGCGATTGGTGGTTTAGATCCTTCTGGCTTTCGTAGAAAAATGTATTCATACACCTTTTGGCAAAACGACTGGGATGATGAACCTTCTATTGGTGGAGATACAGGAGGAGGATTAAATCGTGGTTCTGCTTCAGCTTTTGCTATTAATAACAAAGGTTATGTATGCTTAGGACAAGGTCAAACCAATCCATTCTTTCAGGACTTATGGGAATTTGATCCTGTAACCAATGTCTGGACTCAAAAAGCGGATTTTGCAGGTTCTGCAAGACGACAAGCGGTTGCTTTTGTTATTGACACAATTGCATATGTTGGAACAGGTTACGATGCTAATGGCTTTGCGAAAGACATGTATAAGTACAGCGCAACTACAAATACGTGGACTCAAATCAATGATTTTGGTGGATCTGCACGAAAAGAAGCTGTCGGTTTCACTATGGGAGGACAAGGGTATGTCGGAACTGGTGATGATGGTGTCTTAAAAAATGATTTCTGGCAATATCAACCTTCAACAGACATGTGGATTCAAAAAGCGGACTTCCCTGGTACGCAACGTAAAGGTGCTGCTGGATGGGGAATTTTCCCACAGGCTTTTATTTGCATGGGAGAAGATATTAATTCAGAATTCAAAAAAGATTTATGGGAATACAACTACTTCTCTGACACATGGGTCCAACGATCTGACTATGCTGGTCCTGGTAGATCTGGTGCAATTGCTTTTGTGCTACAAGGTGTTGCTTTTGTTGGTTCTGGATATAACGGTTCATTTAACGATGATATGTACAGCTACCGAAAATTAGCCAACTTAGATGACCATTATGCAACGGCCGATGTTAATCTTTATCCAAATCCTTCAAACGGTAATTTTAAGGTTGAGATTAATACTACTGACTTAGAATTAACAATCTATTCTTTGACTGGCCAAAATGTTACGAATGCTTTTTCCGTTAGCAAAACAACCAATGGATTTGAAATAGTTAATTCTGATGTTGTCTCAGGAAACTTTATTGTAAAATGCAATCACACTCAACTAGGAACGGTCTATCAATCGAAAATTGTACTTTTATAATTCATGAAGTATTTATTAATTGCAACACTTTTCCTGGCTTCTTGCAGTGAGTCAGAATCTCCAACGGACACCGTGGAATCTAAGGTTGGTGGTCATCATGCTCCCATCGAAGTCAATGATGTAAATTCCGCTGAATTGTTGGATTCTGTTTCCTATGAAATCCAAAAAAGCACAGATGGATTCTCATACACAATTATTGAAAGTAATCAAGGCTGGGGATATCAGATTAACAAAGATGGAGCAATGTTGATTAATCAAAAACACATCCCTTCAATTCCGGGAGTAAAAGGTTTTGAAACTAAAGAAAAAGCAACCATTGCGGCTGAATACATTTTAAAGCAAGTTGAGAAAGGGAACTTCCCTCCTACTGTGAATCGCGAAATATTGGATAGTTTAAAGGTGCTTTAAATTTCAATCAGTTAACTTTGTATTCAAATACTGAATGCATGCACGATATAATCAAGGACCTCAACTGGAGGTACGCAACCAAAAAATTTGATTCCTCGAAAAGAATATCAGACCACGATTTTGAGGTCATCAAAGAGTCTTTGCGCTTGGTTCCGACTTCATATGGATTGCAGCCGCTAAAATTTATTGTGGTAGAATCTCCAGAATTACGTCGACAATTACAACCAATTTCTTACAATCAATCCCAAATTGTAGACGCTTCTCACCTCATCATTATATGCTCCTACAGGGATATTGATGGAACGCACGTAGATGAATATGTTACCAACATAGGTTCTACAAGAAATGTAGAAACTGAATCGATTAAAGGTTATGCCGATTTTATGAAGGTAACCATAGGTAATATGGAGGATGATCAAAAATTCCGATGGAATAAAAATCAAGCATACATTGCCTTAGGACAATTGATGCATACCTGTGCCTCACTAAAAATTGA
>JBFHHS010000106.1:0-9197 GCA_041596895.1 Crocinitomicaceae bacterium
AAACATTAAAAAAGGCAGTTCAAATATGACTGCCTTTCTTTTTCTAGTTTGATTCTTGCTAAACCAAAATAGCTAAACCATTTGTTAGACGATGCTCAAATCAACGCCTTACAAATTTATTTTTTAAAATTATCCGCAACGATTAAATCCTTCGTTCCGTGACCCCAAGAATAGAATCCTTCTCCAGTCTTAACACCTTTTTTTCCTGCCATTACCATATTAACCAATAAAGGACATGGAGCGTATTTAGGATTACCGAATCCTTCGTAAAGTACTTCCATAATTGCCAAACAAACATCTAATCCGATGAAATCTGCCAATAGAAGTGGTCCCATTGGATGAGCCATACCAAGTTTCATAACTGTATCAATTTCTTCAACCCCAGCAACACCTTCGTGTAATGTGATAATTGCTTCGTTGATCATTGGCATTAAGATTCTGTTTGCAACAAAACCAGGGTAATCATTTACTTCAACAGGAACCTTGTTCAGTTTCTTAGAAGTCTCCATGATCAAGTTCGTTACTTCATCAGAAGTAGAGTATCCACGGATAATCTCAACCAATTTCATAATTGGAACTGGATTCATAAAGTGCATTCCGATTACTTTGTCCGGACGACTTGTAACAGCAGCAATTTTTGTAATAGAAATAGAAGAGGTGTTTGATGCTAAGATTACGTTAGAATCTGTTACTTCGTCTAAGTTTTTGAAGATTTTTAATTTCAAATCAACATTCTCCGTAGCAGCTTCAACCACCAATTCAACTCCTTGAACCCCAGCCTTCATGTCAGTGAAAGTTGTGATGTTCGCTAAAGTTGCGTTTTTGTCAGCTTCAGAAATTTTCTCCTTGGCTACTTGACGGTCTAAGTTCTTTGTGATTGTTGCTAATCCTTTATCTAAAGAGGCTTGAGCGATATCGATTAACGATACTTTATATCCAAATTGTGCAAATGTATGCGCAATCCCATTACCCATTGTTCCTGCTCCAATTACTGCTACGTTTTTCATTATATTATTTTTTGTTTGACTTCAATTGTATACTTACAAAGATAATATTCCTATTAGAATGATTGAATACTTATCTTTAATCTATGGAAGCGAAAAATGTTCCAGTGGTTTTATATGATGGTGATTGTGGTTTTTGCAATCGTTCGGTTGCTTGGGTGATGAAACGCGATCAGTCGAAGAAGATTCATTTCGCTGCTATACAATCTGATTTTACAAGTGAACTATTTAAAGAGAGAGGGTGGGAGCAACCTGATTTAAGTACGTTTTATTTTGTGGAAAATGACATCTTACTTCAAAAATCGAATGCAGCTTTGAAGGTGGCATCTTATTTCAAATTTCCGTATGCATTGTTGGTCGTGTTTAAAATTGTCCCGCGATTTATTCGTGATGCAGTCTATGATTTCATAGCGAAAAGGCGTCAGAAGATTTCTAAAGGATTTTGTGTGATGCCTACTGAAGAAGAGCGCACTCGATTTATTCGTTAGTTGTGAAATGTTTTGAAGATTGATAGTAATTCATCGGGTGGAATGATTTTATTGTCGTAATCATGCATCCTTTTTAATACTTCATTCGTCGCTGTAGGTAATAATCCCATACGAATCCCTAGGTCTTTTATTTGTGTGATTTCGTTCTCACTGATGTCTAGATCAACATTCATTAGTAATATCAATCGTTGAAACTGAATAATGCGATCCGCTTCTAATTTTGGTGGCGTGAACTCAATGTATTCATCAAATAGTCGTTTAAAATCATTTTTGCCAATTCCCATTTGTGCGGCGATTGAAATCAGGAAATGAAACTCAATTTCACGTACATTTTTGTCTGATTTAGCAAGCTTGATTAATTCCGACATTAAACTCAATTTCTCTTCGGTTTTGGTGGGGATTTTCGTTTCACCGTGATTGAAAAAATCTAAAGTGATCTTACAGACTTCATTCAAATGTTTCGGCAAAGCATTACTTTCCCAAGGTTGACTTGATCCAAACGTATGTTGTGCACCCGCAATACGAATCAATTTAGTTTTTAGCCATGTCGCAATTTTTTCCCCCTCCTCAATCCTAACGGAAACATCTTTATCGCCATGTATTACTAGGGTTGGAGTTGTGGAGTTTTTGCAGTATTTCTCTATGTCTAGCCGTTGCTCATATTTTAAATAGCTTTCATATTGGGAGTAGCTGTGCGGCATCGTTTGTTTGGTTCTTCCATTATCTCGATAGTAAAAGCCATGTTCTTTCCATTCTATTAATGCATCTCCTTTTGGGAAACGTTCTGCAATAGAGCAAATTCCTGCCCAACTTACAATCTTAGATACAAAACCATTTGAAGATTGAAGTAAGGCAATACCACCCCCGCGAGAATGACCTATAATATATATTTCTGGAAGCGCTTCAAACTCAGCTTGAACAATGTTTGTGATTGCTTCAAAGTCTTGCAGCTCTTTCAAATAGTTGTTTTCTGCAAAGGATGCTAAATCATCAAAGTCAATTGGGTTTTCTAATGTTCCACCATTGTGACTTACATTATACTTCAAGAAACCAAAGTCATTATCCGTGAAAAATTCTTCCACCAAATCCCAGCAACCCCAATCTTTATAGCCCATATAACCATGGATAAAGATGATGAGTTTGTTGTTCCAATTGACAGGGGTTTTTAAGTCGAACAAACTTTTCTTATTATCTGCACCTGAATAAATAGCATTTTTAATGTCTCTCATGAAGTCGTAATTGTTATGAATCAACTTATTTGAAAGTGCTTAAAATAGTCAATTTATTCAAGTTGTTCTGTATCACTTTGTATTCTTTGTTTACTAGTTTATACCTAGTACTTTTCTTATATTAGCGACTAAATTCGAATTAATGAATGTCATTAAAGTTCTTCTTGTTTTCTTCTTGTTATCCAGTTGTGGTAATGAAATGGGGAATAAAGTTGTTGGTGGTAACTTATCTGTCTATTATCTAGAAAGTTCAGATAAAGATAAGGCCGAATCAATTGCGCGATATTGGAAGAACAATGATTTCATCACAACGCAAAAACAAGATTTACAATTGGTTCAATATCAAGACGGATATGAATTGCGTTTAATTGCAAGAAACCCAGACAGGGTGAAGCAAATGCCGTTTAATGAACGTAAATTATTAATTGACCTACAAAAGGAGTTAATAGATAGTTTAAATTTGAATGGTTTACAGTTGGTCTTATGTAATTCAAAATTCGAACCCATTTTTAATATCAATCAATGAAAATATCAGCATCAATTTATAGCGATAAAAAGCGTTCTTTAACAGAGGTTATTCAAGACCTTGTGGATCATCAAGTAGATTTACTACACGTAGATTGTAACGATGATTTAAGTGTTTTTGACGACATTAAAACGATTAGAACTTTGTGTAATATTCCGATCGATTTACATATCATAACAGAACATCCTTCAAAATATTACCAGCTACTTGAAGAGAACCCGGTTGAATATGTAACATTTCAATACGAAGATTTAAAAGAACCTCTAGAAATTCCTGATTCTGTACCAGGAAAAAGAGGAATCGCTGTTATTACACCAACTCCAGTTGCAATCTTTGATGCATATTCTGATTTTGATTTCATTTTAATTATGGCAACTATACCTGGACAGAGTGGAGGGAAGTTTGATACAGTCAATTTCACCAAAATCCGTGAGTTCGGTAATAAATATCCAGGAAAATCAATTCACGTTGATGGTGGAGTAAACGCAGAGGTTTCCTTCATTATTCGAAATATGGGAGTTACAAGTGCAGTTTCTGGTTCGTATTTGTTTAATGCCGCTAGTATTGGAAATGCATTGATGAATCTTACAAAACGTGAAGTGGAGTCTCATTTTTCAGTAAGCGATTTTATGATTCCAATCGAAGAATCACCAACGGTTAAGAAGACTAACATTGATTTGAAAGGAGTGTTGGAATCCATTGATCAAGGTAAATTGGGTTTTACACTTGTTTTAGAGGATAAGAATAAATTCGCAGGATTGGTCTCAAATGCTGATGTAAGAAAAGGTTTGTTGAAAAATATTGAAAATTTTAACAGTTTATCGCCAGAAGAGTTAATTAATTCTTCGCCAGTGACAATCAACGATTCAGCAACGGTTCTTGAAATGTTGCAATTAATAAAAACGAGTACATTCCCAATCCTTTACCTTCCCGTGGTTAATGACAAAGGTTTTGCGAAAGGAATTGTTACTTTTGTCAACCTGATTAAAGGAGAATTATGATATTACACCTAAAACAAACCATCACTGAATCACAAGCAGTTTCTATTGCTGAGGATTTAAATGCTTTTCATTTTGTTTCAAACGGAACAAATGTGCTTGTTACTGGATCTGGAATGAAAGAAGTTCCTGCGTCAATTGAAAATGATGTAGATGAATTTTGGGTATTCGATAATGACATTCAATTGGCATCGAAAAAATACCGTTCTGAAAAGAGAGAAGTTAAAATTGGAAACACCATTATCGGTGGAAATACTAAAAATACAATCTTAATCGGAGGACCGTGTTCCGTAGAGTCGGAGGATCAAATTCGTGAGTCAGCTGAATTATTGGTAGATATGGGGTTGACAACACTTCGTGGTGGTTGCTATAAACCTAGAACAAGTCCTTATTCTTTCCAAGGAATGGGACATGAAGGGTTGATGCTTCTCGCTAAAATGAGATCAGAATTTGGATTGAATATCATTACTGAAGTGCGTGATGCAACGCATGTTCACGATGTAATTGAACATTCAGATGTAATTCAAATTGGTGCGAAAGCCATGTACGATCAAGGTATTTTGCGTGCCTGTGCCAAAACTCAAAAACCTGTTTTGATTAAACGCGGGTTTGGAACAACATTGAAAGAATTTGTTCAAGCCGCTGAATTCGTCCTGTCTGGAGGAAATCCGAATGTCATTTTATGTGAAAGAGGTTTAAGAACTTTTGAAACAAATACACGTTTTACATTAGATCTTTGTGGAGTTGCTTGGTTACAAGAACATACGAACCTTCCAATAATCTTAGACCCAAGTCACGCAATGGGTTACGCTTACGGTGTACCTGTGTTGTCACGTGCTTGTGTCGCTATGGGGATTGATGGTTTATTGATTGAAGCGCACAGGGATCCTTCTGTTGCTAAGTCTGATGCTTCACAGCAGTTAACACATGATGGTTTTAGAGATTTATTAACTAGCTTAAAGCCTGTTGCTGAAAGTGTAGGATATAAAATGATATAGTGAATTTAGAACAAAACATAAAAGGACTTTGCGATAAAAATGGAATCGATTATGTCGAGTTTTTGTCTGATATGGATGTAGAAACGGTATACGAATTATCTGTTTCTGATCTTGAGGTTATTTGTGAGGAATATGAATTGGATTTGAATGCATTGTTGTTTAAATTTCCATTTAAATCGAACCATCTAAAAACAAAACTGGATAAGATTAAACTTTTGGTAATTGATGTGGATGGCGTAATGACAGATGGTGGAATGTATTTCACTGAGTCGGGAGATCAATTCAAGAAATTCAATACCAAGGATGGAATGGCTATCATTCACTTGACAAAAAGTGATTTTCAAGTGGCAATTATTTCTTCCGGGTTTAAAGGTGAAGCCGTTACGAAGAGAGCGGAAATGCTTGGGATTCAACATTGCTCAGTTAGCAGAAAACCAAAAATGGAAACATTAATGTCAATTTGTGATGAGCTTAAGATTGAACTCGAAAATGTCGCTATGATTGGTGACGATATAAATGATTTAGAAGTAATGCGAAATATTGGTTTTTCGGCGTGTCCAAAAGATGCGGTGAATGTAATCAAGTCGCAAGTTGATGTAATATTAGAAAACAAAGGGGGAGAAGGATGTGTGCGTGAATTGATTGACATGTATATCCTTAAAGAACCGTTGAGTTAGTATGAAGAAATTAAAGATCGGAATAATAAGAGAAGGGAAGGTACCACCAGACAAGCGCGTTCCATTAACACCGAAACAATGTCGTTCGTTGGAAACGGTTTATCCCAACGTTGAAATTATTGTTCAACCAAGCCCTATTCGAGCTTATAAAGACGAAGCGTACTTGGCAGAGGGTATTAAAATGAGTGAGGATCTTTCAGATTGCGAAATTATTCTGGGAGTAAAAGAGGTAAATATATCAGACCTTATTCCAAATAAAAAATTCTTGTTTTTCTCTCATACTTTAAAGAAACAACCTTATAACAGAGATTTACTTCAAGCTGTTTTGGATAAGAAAATCCAATTGATTGATTATGAAGCTCTAAAGAATAAATCGAATAAACGTGTAATTGGTTTTGGTCGTTATGCTGGAATTGTAGGGTGTTATAATGGCTTCCTTACATATGGATTAAAACATAAGTTGTACGAATTAAAGGCTGCAAATAAATGCGCTGACCGTAAAGAGGTCGAAGAAGAATTAAAGAAAGTGGTTCTTCCAGATGATACAAAAATTGTATTGACTGGATTTGGTCGTGTTGGTCATGGGGCTAGAGAAATTCTGGATTTATTACCAATTAAAGAGGTTACTCCTGAAGAGTTTATTTCGGAGTCATTTGACGGTCCTGTTTATACGCATTTAGAGGTTGAAGATTATTATGCTAAACGTGATGGAGGTGAGTTTGATAAGAGCGAATTTTATTCCACTCCACAATTGTATAAATCAGACTTTAAAAAGTTTTTATCTCAAGCCGACATGTATATACCATGTCATTACTGGAGTGATAAAGCAGATTACATTATTACCAGAGAAGATTTAAAAGCAGAGGACGTTCGTTTGTCTGTGGTGGCAGATATTTCTTGTGATATTGACTGTGCTGTTGCCTGCACAATTCGACCGAGTAAAATTTCTGACCCAATTTATGGCTATGATCCTGTGACTGAGACAGAAGCGGATTTCATGAAAGAAGGTGTTATCGCAGTAATGGCGGTGGATAATTTACCGTGTGAATTGCCTTTAGATGCTTCCGAAGATTTTGGAGGGGAATTGATGAAAGAGGTCTTTCCATCCTTAATTATTGAGGATAAGGATTTAGTTATTGCACGTGGAAGTGAGACAACCTTAGAAGGTGAGCTTTCTGAGTATTTTACTTATTTAGAGAATTACTTAAAAGGATTAGAATAGATGGAAAAAGGGAATAAGAAGATAATCAGAGGTTGGGTTTCGTACGATTGGGCGAATTCAGTGTACAATTTGGTTATCTCCTCAGCTATTTTTCCTATTTTCTTTGAAAAGACAACTACAAACGCATATATAAGAAGGGTTTATGGTGATGGTACTCCTGATTTTGACCCGAGTGTTTATTCCGTAAGAACGGAAGATGTAACGTCCTTCTTTTTTGGAGTAGAACTTACCAGTTCCGTGCTTTACACTTATGTATTGGCGGCTTCGTTTTTAGTCGTTTCTTTTTTGTCTCCGATACTTTCTGGTATTGCTGATTATTCTGGTAAGAAGAAGTCCTTTATGAAGTTTTTCTGTTATTTAGGAGCACTTTCTTGTGTTGGATTGTATTTCTTTGACCCAAATAAAATGGGGTTGAGTATGATACCATTTTTTCTAGCTAGTATTGGTTTTTGGAGTAGTCTTGTTTTCTATAATTCATTCTTGCCCGAAATAGCAGAACCGAAAGATCATGATCGTATTTCAGCAAAGGGATTTTCCATGGGGTATATCGGGAGTATGGTATTGCTTATCATTTGTTTGATCTGGAATATGGTGCTGAAATTCCCAATCGAATATTGTTTCATTTTTGTTGGTATTTGGTGGGTTTCTTTTAGTCAGATTGCTTACCGAGTTTTACCGGATAATGTGTACAACCGCAAGAAAGAAAAAGGCATTATTTGGAAAGGTTTCAATGAATTAAAAATCGTTTTTCAGGAGTTTAAAAAGACTAAACGATTGAAACGATTTATTACTTCATTCTTCTTTTTTAATACAGGTGTACAAACGGTCATGTTAATGGCAACGTTATATGCATCACGAGAAATTTTTAAAATTCCAGACGAAATTAAAGCAACGTTATCCGCTGAAGAAATTGCAGTGAAAGAAGGCGAGGGGACAGCTGGGTTAATCATTGCGATTTTACTAATTCAAATCTTAGGTGCTGTTGGTGCGTTTTTCATTTCTAGATTGTCTGGAAAAATAGGTAATTTAAAAACGTTGACTATTGTGGTGGCTTTCTGGATTCCTTTATGTGTTTATGCTTATTTTATTCCTCAAGGTGCACATGGCCAGTTTTATGCATTGGCGTGTGGTGTAGGGATTGTAATGGGGGGAGTGCAGTCGCTTTCCAGGTCGACATACGCTAAATTTTTACCCGAAACTAAAGATCATGCAAGTTACTTCTCATTTTATGATGTAACGGAGAAAATTGGGATTGTTTTAGGAACGTTCTTTTTTGGATTTATGGAGTATGTGATGGACGACATTAGAGCTTCAATTCTGTCCATTATTTTCTTTTTCGTAATGGGATTATTAATGATGTTTAGAGTTCCAAAGAAAGAACTTGACGTAGCAGGTTTTGTGGTGAAGTAAATAGAAATTATGGAGAATCATAAGTTAAAAGCAGTTATTGCACACTTTACATTTATCGGTTGGATTATCGCGGTAATTATGAATACCAATCAAAAAGAAGAGTATTCGAGTTTTTATATTCGTCAAATGCTTGGATTGATTCTAGTGGCGATTATTGGTAGTCTCATTCCAATTTTGAAATATTTTATTGGAGTGATTATTTTTGTTGCTTGGGTGTTGAGCCTAATAAGTGCGCTAAGCGATAAAAAAGTTGCTACTCCGGTTGTAGGGCATTATTTCCAAGATTGGTTTAATGGTTTGTAAGCCAAAGAGGTGTGATTTGGAACTTTATTTTGATTCCATCGTATAAATTGACTAATTTTAATACCAACGATTAAATAATCATTATGAAATTCACTCTTATTTTAGCATCTGCAGCGTTATTGACATTAGGATCATGCGCGAAAAATTATTCATGTAATTGCACGACTGTTACAACATACCCAGAGTATGACAACGGAGGGACTACCGTTCCTGAGTCTGTAAGTACAACAACTTCGTTGAAGTATGTAAACGGTAAAAAGAAAGATGCTGAATCAAATTGTTCAGATTTCGGTCCTGAAGCTAGTTATAACATGGCACCACAATCTGCATCCTCAGATAGCG
>JBFHHS010000107.1:0-9151 GCA_041596895.1 Crocinitomicaceae bacterium
CATTACAGCCCCCGGACCGAATAAAACCTCAACTGATTCTAGCGAATTCGCATCTAAAGAAATCACATTTTGAAGATTTCCCGATCTGAAAATGGCATTATTCATTCTAACGCCATCCATTGTAATCATAACTCGATTTGTACCAAACCCACGCAATTGGGGAGAACCACCAGCCAATTGACTTTTCTGGACAAAAACATAACCACTAGTTTCAAGTAAATCGGCAGTAGTTTGAGGCCCCAGTAACTCAACATCTTTCATGTCAAGCTTCGTTATCCTATTCGGAACCTTCACTTTATCCTGTTCCCAACGATTCGCTGTCACAATCATTTCTGAAACCGACAGGGCTTTATCCGAAAGCTCCACCCAAGTCACCTTTTTGAGCTCT
Source organism: Crocinitomicaceae bacterium (assembly GCA_041596895.1). Classification (GTDB taxonomy): domain Bacteria; phylum Bacteroidota; class Bacteroidia; order Flavobacteriales_D; family Crocinitomicaceae; genus UBA4466. The sequence continues at coordinate 389 of JBFHHS010000107.1, forward strand.
GCAAATGTATATGCAGCTACTTCATAACTTGAATACGTAATATAAATTGAATCACAATCCGCAAAGGGTTCTAATCGAAACCTCCCATTTCCATTTGCCAAAACTTGAACCTTTGGATTTATTGAATAAATTTTTGCTCCTGGAATTCGCTCTTGAGTCACTCGATCTAATACAGTAATCTCTTGAGAGAATGCCATAATATAATTAAAAAGTACAGCCACTAAAGCTATAAGAAAGGAGTGTCTAGTCATAAAAACAAAAATAGCAATTCTCCCTAAAAATACTCGATTAACTTCTATCTTTGAAATCAATATGGAGCACACTTTTACTTTTCAAAAATCATATCGTTATGAAATTCTAAATGACGTTGATGAAGCAACAACCATTCTTTATGTACTTCATGGTTATGGGCAACTCGCAAAGTATTTCATTAAAAAATTCACGGACCTCGACGAGAACCTTTTAATTGTAGCTCCTGAAGGAATGCATCGTTTTTATCGAAAAGGAAATTCTGGTCGTGTCGGCGCGTCATGGATGACCAAGGAAGCGCGTCAAACTGATATTGAAGACAACATGAAATGGCTCACAGAATTGGATAGACTATTAAGTCAAAAGTACCCTATTCAAAAAAGAATCCTTTTAGGCTTCTCTCAAGGCGGTTCTACCGCTGCTCGATGGCGACTAACAAATGCTGTTCCATTTGATTCTCTCATTGTTTGGGGTAGCGACTTTCCTCCAGAAGAGAAAAATGCAAGTGAAATACTCGCAGGCGACCTCAACAATTATTTCGTTGTAGGAACACAAGATGAATTTTTTGATGACAACCAAAGAAGCACCTTAATTGATCAATACAAATCACTTGGATTTAAAATAAGTACTTATATTGGTCATCACGATATTGACGTTAAGATATTAAATGACGTGATTCATCGAATACAGGAAAAACTATAAGGTCTTTTTGGCACAGTTTTAGATATTTGCAATGAAAACAAAATAACATGAAGCTATTAATTACACTTTTAACATTTGTATCCTTTACGTTCATTTCTTTTGGACAAGACGCCAAAGCTCAAGCTATATTGGATAAACTTTCAACTAAGATGAAAGGTCAGAGCTCTTTCTACATCGAGTTTAGCGCTAACATCAAAAATAGTTCAACTGGAACGAATGAAAGTGAAACAGGAAAAGGTTGGGTTAAATCAAATAAATATTACGCTTCTTTTGGTGACAATACAATAATTTCCAACGGTTTAAAAACTTGGACTATTATTAAAGAAGAAAAAGCTGTTTATGAAACTGACGCGGATGAAGAAGATGAAGAATCTATCAACCCGCGTAAGCTAATGACAATTTGGGAGTCTGGATTTAAAAACAAATACAGTAAAGAAATCACATTGAATGGTGAGGCAACGCATGTTATTTACTTATACCCAAAGAGTGCAGGCACTGCAGATTATCATACAATTATTCTTTACATTTCTAAAGATAAAAACGAATTGAAGAAAGTAACGATGAAAATGAAAGATGGAACTACCATGACATATAGTCTGACAAAGTTCACTCCAGACGCAGCAATCGCAGATTCGAAATTTGTTTTTGATTCGAAAAAATACCCTGGTTACAACGTAATTAAAGATTAAAAAGATTTAATACAAAAAAAAGCCTCTGAAAATTCAGAGGCTTTTTTTTGTATTAATTATTTGAGTTTAGAATTTCATGACTTCATCGATGACTTCATCTAACCTATCTTTAGGTAAGAATTGTTGTTGTAATTGAGCAACGAACGGCACTGGAGTATCCATAGACGCAACCCTTTTTACAGGAGCATCTAAATATTGGAAACAATTTTCTGAGATAAGTGCAACGATTTCCCCACCAATTCCACCAGTCATACAGTCTTCGTGCAACACAACTACACGCCCCGTTTTTCGGACTGCTTCGTATATCGCTTCGGTATCAAGTGGTAATAATGTTCTTAAGTCAAGAATTTCGACACTTAAATCTGAATGCTTTTCGGCATACTCTTTCGCCCAGTGCACGCCAAGACCATATGTGATAATTGTCAAGTCATCCCCTGAAGATACTGTGTTTGCCTTTCCAATTTCAACCGTGTAGTAATCATCTGGAATATCTTCTCGGATACTTCTGTATAAAAACTTATGTTCAAAAACCAAAACTGGATTTGGATCTTCAATTGCAGCCGCTAACAAACCTTTAGCCTCGAATGGACTAGAAGGATAAACAATCTTCAAACCAGGAGTATGAAAGAACCAAGCCTCATTACTTTGAGAATGGAACGGTCCTGCCGCTGCACCTGCACCAGTTGGCATGCGCACAACAACATCTGCGTTTTGTCCCCAACGCCAATGCATTTTTGCCAGGTTATTTATAATTTGATTAAATCCGCACGTTACAAAATCAGCGAATTGCATTTCAACCACCGCTTTCATACCAGCGATGGAAAGACCTAATCCTGCACCAACAATCGCAGACTCACAAATTGGAGTATTTCTAACTCTATCTTTTCCAAATTGCTCGACAAAACCTTCTGTAATTTTAAATACACCTCCATATTCTGCGACATCTTGTCCCATAATAATTAGGTCGTTATATTTCTCCATAGATTGGCGTAAACCATCTTGCAACGCATCTACGAAACGTCGTTCAGATTTCGTTCCATTCGCCACTTGAACCACCTGATTATGCTCTGCATATAGGTCCTTCAATTCTTCATCCATATCAGGAACAATATCCTCCTCAGCGTAAGCAATATCTAAACCGTCTTGAATTTCTTTCTTAATCTCATTTCTGTATGATTCTTCAACCTCATCGCTTAGAACACCTTCAGCTTTTAGAAAAGCAGTATAATTTGTTAGAGGATCAAACTGTTCCCATTCCTCTTGAATTCCTTCCGGATAATATTTAGTCCCCGAAGCTTCTTCATGGCCTCTCATTCTGAATGTCATAAACTCGAGTAAAACTGGTTTTGGATCAACTCTCATTTCCTCCGCCAATTCGCGCACAGTTGAGATAACTTCTAATATATTATTCCCATTCACTTGGACTGCCTTCATGCCATATCCAATTCCTTTATCTATAAACTGTTCACATTTAAACTGTTCAACAGACGGCGTAGACAACCCCCAACAATTGTTTTCGATTGCAAAAATCACTGGTAAATCCCATACGGAAGCAACATTTAATGCTTCATGAAAATCCCCTTCACTTGCGCCACCGTCACCAGTAAACACAATTGTTGCTTTTTTCTCATCACGAATCTTAGATGCAAGACCTACTCCACCGGCTAAAGCCATTTGAGGTCCTAAATGAGAAATCATTCCAACAATATTGTATTCTTGAGTACCAAAATGAAAAGAACGATCTCTACCTTTAGTAAAACCGGACATTTTTCCTTGAAACTGTGCAAACAATCGATTCAAAGGAATATCTCTTGTTGTAAAAACACCTAAGTTTCTATGCATTGGAAAAATATATTCATCCCTTTTCATTGCATAAGCCGAACCAACAGATATTGCTTCTTGTCCCCAACCTGAGAACCATTTCGAAATTTTCCCTTGACGCAAAAGAATCATCATTTTCTCTTCAATCAAGCGCGGTCGTAGAAGACGTTTATAAATATCTAGTAACTCTTGATCTTCAAATCCTTTACGGTTGTACTCTATTGTTCTTTTATCTGCAACTGCCATAGTCCCTTTTAAGTGTTGAACAAATCTAACAAAATGCGTCCATTAGCGTTAAAAAAAATCCATAAAAAAAGGTCACCATTATTGAAATGGTGACCTTAAAAAAAATTATGAATCGAGATTAAACGATCCCTTGATCAATCATAGAATCTGCAACTTTCACAAAACCAGCAATATTTGCTCCTTTCACGTAATCTACAGTTCCATCTTCGTTTTTACCATATTTCACACATGCCTCATGGATTGAAACCATAATACCGTGTAACTTTTCATCAACTTCTTCTCTAGTCCAGTTAAATCTCAATGAGTTTTGAGACATCTCTAAACCAGAAGTTGCAACACCACCAGCATTAGAAGCTTTCCCTGGAGAGAAAAGAACACCTGCAGCTTGGAATGTTTCGATCGCTTCTGGTGTACTTGGCATGTTAGCACCTTCAGCTACACAAATAACTCCATTAGCAACTAACATAGCAGCTTCGTCACCATTCAATTCATTTTGAGTAGCACAAGGAAGAGCTACATCCGCTTTTATTTCCCAAGGACGTTTACCAGCAACGAATTCAAAACCATCGAACTCATCAGCAATTTCTTTAACTCGACCTCTTCTTACGTTTTTCAATTCTTTCAAGAACTCTAAATGTTCAGAATGGAATCCACGAGGAGCGTATACATACCCAGAAGAATCAGAAACAGTTAAAACCTTTCCTCCCAAATGGATTACTTTCTCTAAAGCATATTGCGCTACGTTTCCAGAACCAGAAATTACAACTTCTTTTCCTTTGAAAGAATCATTTTTAGTTGCCAACATTTCTTTCGCAAAATATACCGTTCCATAACCAGTCGCTTCTGGACGAATCAAAGATCCTCCCCAGTTTAAACCTTTTCCGGTTAAAACTCCAACGAATTCGTTACGTATTCTTTTATATTGTCCAAACATGTATCCGATCTCACGACCTCCAACACCGATATCTCCAGCAGGAACATCCGTGTTTGCACCAATATGACGAGAAAGCTCAGTCATGAAAGATTGACAGAACTTCATCACTTCATTATCAGACTTCCCTTTTGGATCAAAATCAGAACCACCTTTACCACCACCCATTGGTAATGTAGTAAGTGAATTTTTAAATACTTGTTCAAATCCTAAAAACTTCAGAATTGATAAGTTTACAGAAGGGTGAAATCTCAATCCTCCTTTGTATGGTCCGATTGCAGAGTTAAACTCAACACGGTAACCTCTATTTACTTGAACTTCACCTTTATCGTCAATCCAAGGAACTCTAAACATTATAGTGCGCTCTGGTTCAACCATTCGGTCAAGAATTTTAGCCTCCTTATACTTTGGAGTCGTTTCAATTACAGGAATTACAGCTTCTGCTACTTCATGTACAGCTTGTAAAAACTCAGTTTCGTGCCCATTAGTAGCTTTCACTTTTTCCATGAAAGCATCAATTTCAGCTTGATATTTATTTGACATCTTAATTAAAGGTTTGTTTCTATAAAGCAAATGTAAATATTTTTTGAAATTAATTTCATATTAAATCATGAATCATTGGAGTCTTAAAATCGCACTTCTCAATTACCAAATCACAACTATCAATGAATATTTTCAAACTTCATCATTTTCTTATTGAATTTTATGAGAAAAATTCATTTTTTTTTTTCAAAACCGGTGGCAACTTATTATTTGTAATTGCGTCTAACTGACAAATAGAAATTAATACAACGAATGAAAAATTTCAAAATATACCAACTGTTCGCTATTCTTATTGCATTCATCCCTAGTCTTGCGTTATCACAAGCACCTGGTAATATTTGTTTAGGTACAGATGTTACAGTGTGTTTAGGCACACCAGTTAACATAGAAAATTGTGGTGGAGGGTCACCAGGAGGTTCGAATTCAATTTTATTGAATAACCCAACTTATGTGAACTTATCAGATGATTCATATAGTGCTGCTGTACCAATTGGTTTTACCTTTAATTTTTATGGTAATGATTATACGCAATGTGTCATTGGATCGAATGGAGTTATTTCTTTTGATCTTACCGAAGCCAATGGATATTGTCCATGGGCTTTAGGTGGTGTAGGTACATTACCTAATCCAGGATTTGATGATGGTTTAAACGCGATAATGCCTGCATATCATGATATGAACCCAAGTGCCTTCGCTTCTCCAAATGGTGAAATTTTTTACCAAACAATGGGGACTGCACCAAACAGACGTATGATTATTGTCTACAAAGATATTAACGCATTCGGTCCAGCTGGTTTTTGTACATACATGGGAATCATCTTAAATGAGACAAGTAATTCTTTTGAATGTCACCTTGCAAACAAAACTGTTTCGCCTACATGGAACGGAGGATTGGCAATTCAAGGTTCTCAAAATGCACCGGGTACAATCGCACACATTACACCAGGAAGAAATAACACGCAATGGACTGCTTTTCAGGAAGCAAAAATTTGGACTCCTGACTCGCCTGTTGCAACGAACAATTATACAATTTCAAACATCCCATACTGGATGTTATTAAGTCCTAATTCGACTTATGAATGGGAAAACACATTGGGACAGACATTTCCTTATAACAACGGAGTATTGGTAGTAACAAATCCTCCTCCAGGAACTACTGGTTATTTCTTATCTGTTTCGAGTGCCTCATGTAATAATAGCGTTGGTTCAGCATCAGATACTACATTTATTACAACGACGAGTTCGGCCGTTTCAGCTTCAATGACAGATGACATTTGTTCTTCAGGACTAGGAACTGTAACAGCAAATCCATTGGCAGGAGTAGCACCATACACTTATTTATGGCCTACACTTGGCGGTGCGACAACGCAAACAGTAAATGGAGTTTTTGCCGGAACATACCAAGTTCAAATGACAGACTCACAAGGTTGTACGTCTGTTGCGAACGTGACTGTAGGTGACACACCAGCAGTTTTCTCAGGTTCAACAACACTTGTATCTTGTCCTGGTGGAAATGATGGAACAGCATATGCTGAAATGGTTCCTGCATTAGGAAACGTGACATATCAATGGAATGACCCAATGATGCAAACAACACAAACTGCAACTGGATTAACAGCGGGCAACTATAGTTGTACAATTACTTCAGACATTGGGTGTTTTGGTGTAGTAGACGTCGTAGTATCAGAAATTCCAGGAATGGTAGGAGTAATTTCTGCTCAATCAGATGTTACTTGTAACAGTTCGAATAATGGAATGATCGAAGTAACAGTTAATCAAGGTACACAACCATACACATATTCTTGGGACAATTCGACAAGTACAGCAAACATGGCTAATGATCTTTATGCAGGACCTCACACGGTAACTGTTACGGATGCAAATGGATGTGTAATAACGATCAGTGGAGCACTTAATGAGCCTCAATCGTTATCAATTGATCAATTAACACCAGACACTCAAATTTGTCCAGAAGATGATATTACTTTATCTGTATCTGGAAGTGGTGGTTCAACAGCATATACATATACTTGGTTTGAAAATGGAACTCAAATTGGAACTGGAACTCAAATTACAGTTGATCCAGATGTAACACAAACAGAATATTGTGTTGAAATGTCTGAACTTTGTGGTTCACCAACAGATCAACGATGTACAATGATTACTTTCCCAACACCAATTGAGCCAAGAGCTATTGCAGATGCTTACGAAAAATGTGTTCCTGATACATTCTATTTCGAAAATACTTCTACGAATGGTGCAGAAATCGCAACAACTTTCTGGGAGTTCGGTGATTTTGCAACATCAAATGCGATTGTCAATGGAAATGATCCTACTTCGCATTACTACGACTTGACTGGTTTCCGTACAATAATAATGACAACAACTTCGATTTATGGATGTGTATATACAGATACTTTAGAAAATTTCATTGAAGTTAAACCTTCACCAACAGCTGATTTCAACTTCTCAAATAATCCAGCTACGATTTTTGAAACAACCGTATATATGCAAAACAAATCTTCTGTAGATGTTGTTGATTGGCAATGGTCAAGTCCATTTTCAAATCCTACATACAGTAGCTCTGCAGATCCTGTATTTGTTTTCCCTGAAGAAGCGGGAGTGTATCCTGTAACCCTAGTTGTTACGACTGAAAGAGGGTGTGTTGACACAATTACATATCAAATGAATGTTGTAGATGATATACTTTTCTTCGCACCAAATGCCTTTACTCCTGATGGAGATGAATTCAATCAATTATGGAAACCGGAAATTAAAGGGATTGATGTTTATGGTTATGAATTATTGATATTCAATAGATGGGGTCAAGTTATATGGGAAAGTCACGATCCAAATGTAGGATGGGATGGTACCTTCAACGGAAAAGTGGTTCAAGCGGGAGCATATGCTTGGACAGCAAAAGTGAAAAACCCTTACAATGATGATAAAAAAGTCTTCACAGGTTCTGTGTCGATTCTAAGATAATACACTACAACTACGCTGAAATTAGGGAGGGCTATTGCTCTCCCTTTTTTATTTATATTGGCATTGAATTTGCTTAAAAAACGAAATACTTATTAAGTTTGAACTAAAATAATTGAAATGAAGAAAATATTTATCCCTTTTACAATACTCGCCGCTTTAACATTAACTTCTTGTGATGTTCTAGAAGAAGCTGCAGGAGTTTTAACGACAGACAATACAGGAAATACTTCAACACCAGCACTTTCAAATGGTGAGGTAATCTCTGGGTTAAAAGAAGCGCTAACTGTTGGTATTACAAACTCAGTAAGTTTAACTTCAGTAACTGATGGATTTCTAAAAAACAGTGACATCGCGCTGCCATTCCCGGAAGAAGCAATTAAAGTGAAGCAAAAAGCATTGGATTGGGGATTAGATGGGCAAGTTGAAAAATTTGAAACAACTTTGAACAGAGCAGCTGAGGAGGCAACAAAAGAAGCCTTGCCAATTTTTAAAGATGCCATCCTTAATATGAGTATCCAAGATGGATTTTCTATTTTAAATGGTGGAGATGGTGCTGTAACTAAATTTTTACAAGACAACACAACTGCAGCATTAATC
>JBFHHS010000108.1:0-9099 GCA_041596895.1 Crocinitomicaceae bacterium
GAGATAAAAAAATCCATGCGAAAACCTTACCCATTGTTTTAGGTTATTCTAAATCAAAAATTATTACAGCATTAATTTTGTGTACAGCAATAATAGGTGCTTTTGTTACCTTTTCCTTCTTTACAAACATTGAAATAAACGTACTATTCCCAATAGGAATCTCTGCTGTGTTTGTTTTGATTTGTTTGATTCTTTTACCAAAGGCGAAAACGCAAAGGCAACTTAAGATCATCAATGGATTCATTAAACTCTCAATGATTGCAGGCTTGATCAGTCCTGTTTATTGGAAACTATTACTCATTTATGGATAATGTAAAAATTGTTCTTGCATCGAAATCCCCTCGACGCCAAGAGCTTATTAAAGAGCTTGGTTTTGATTATGAAATAAGAATAAAAGAGGTAGAAGAGATTTACCCGAAAGAATTAGATCCATACAAAGTCCCCGAGTTTTTAGCAGCGTTAAAATCAGAACCGATTCTCCCTACCCTTTCAAAAAATGAGATATTGTTAACTTCTGACACAATTGTTCTTGCCGATAATAAAATCCTTGGCAAACCATCCAATGAAGTAGAAGCTTATGAAATGATCAAATCGCTTTCCGGAAAAACACATCAAGTAATTACCGGAGTTCAATTGAAGAGTCTTTCAAAAACCATTTCTTTTTCGTCTATTACTCAGGTGTTTTTTTCAGAATTAACTGATCAAGAAATTAATTTCTACATTGAAAAATATCAACCAATGGACAAGGCAGGTTCCTACGGCATTCAAGAATGGATTGGATATATTGGTGTATCCAAAATTGAAGGTTGCTATTACAATGTAATGGGACTTCCAATACATGACGTATACCAATCATTGAAACGGAACTTCATTCAGTAGGTTTTCTAAAAACTATGTGAAGTTTATTACCTTTGCACAGCTAAAAAAAATAAACCAATTACCCAGTTGTTACGTTATTAACAACAAGAAACTAACTAAAATCAATTCAGGTACTGCCTAATTTCTGATGCAAAAAAAATTCTTCACAAATCTTGTACTGGTCCTGATACTGAATGTATTGGTTAAGCCATTTTACATCTTGGGAATTGATGCAGAAATACTGAAACAGGTTGAGTCTCATTCTCCGGGTGAATATGGCGAGTATTTCTCAATATTAGGGTTTACCTTCATTTTAAATATTTTCTTAGACCTCGGAATCACGAACTACAACACACGTAATATTGCTCGAAACAGTCAATCCATTCAAAAACAATTTGCAGGAATCATAACTCTGAGAGGGATATTATCTTTAGGATACATGATGCTAATATTAATTAGTGGTTATTTCATTGGATACAATCAACACCAATTCAAACTACTTGGATTTCTTGCTTTTAATCAAGTTTTAGTAGCATTCATTCTTTTTTTCAGGTCAAATCTATCCGGATTACTTCTATTTAAACAAGATAGTATCATTTCTATTTTAGATCGATTTTTATTGATTATTATCTGTAGCATATTACTTTGGGGGGGTATTACAAATCAACCATTTCAGATTGAATGGTTAATCTGGGCACAAACTGCTGCATATGGATTAACTGCAATTATTGCTGCATACTTTGTAATAAGAAAAACAGGTCGAGTCAAATTAACATTTAACTGGGCATTTTCACGCGATGTAATTCAAAAAAGTCTTCCTTATGCTTTACTCATTTTACTAATGACAATTTACTATCGGTCGGATAGTGTAATGTTAGAGCGAATGCTTCCTGATGGAGCAAAAGAAGCAGCTATTTATGCCCGTGGTTATCGATTCTTTGAAGCGTTAAATATGGTAGGCTATTTATTCGCGGGGCTTCTCCTTCCAATTTTCGCCAAATTATTAAAGCAAAAAGAAAGCGTTCAAGATATCTTGTATTTTTCTTTCAAACTGATTCTAAGTTATTCAATTATACTCGGGTTAGGCGCATTTTTCTTCCGTGAAGAAATCATGGTATGGCGTTTTGAAATGTCTGACTTAGAATTGGAAAAAGCAGCACAAACTTTTGGATTGCTAATGCTCTGTTTCATTAGTTTCACTTCGACTTATATTTTTGGAACACTACTTACCGCAAACGGCAATTTAAAGTCGCTCAATATTATGGCTGCGGGTGGGGTAATTTTGAACTTAGGCTTAAATTACATCTTAATTCCAACCCAAGGAGCAGTAGGTGCTGCTATAGCCAGTTTGATCACTCAAGTAGCGACACTTCTTGCACAATTCATCATTACCTTCATTATTATTGATGTAAAGATAGATTATAAAGAATTACTCAGAATTGGGCTCTTTTCCGTCTGTATAATTGCTATTGGCTACCTATTCAATCAACTCAGTTTTCATTGGGCAATTCAATTCACATTAGTACTAACAGTTGGAGGAATTGTAGCCTTATTATCTGGAATGATCAGTGTTAAAGGGATTATTAACATTCTTAAAACTGAAAAGTAACTTGAAATTCAACATTGTTAGCAATGAATAAATCCTTAAAATTTTAAGAAAACAGTATCCGCTTTTAAACGATTCTTCAGCCAATTATAAATTTTCAACTCATCTTCAGGTTCAAACTCCTCCTTCGAACTCAAGTACACCATATAAACAGGAATGGAAGCATCTAAAGTGTCAATATACTGTGCTGTAGAAGAGTAAATGCAGCTATTGATTGTTGGATAAAGCGGTTTAATTTCCTTCAACAGGGACTCCCCCATAGCAGGAACGGACCTCAAACTATCAATGATATTGTCTTTTTGCATTAAGGTCAATTTTAAGAGATTTAACTCGCCTGTCATCTGAACTAATTTTGAACTTGACTGATTCTCCTCCGTTTTATCATTAATCTTCAACCCGCGCTTCAAAATAATATTTGCATCACCAATCCCTAGATCATCCGCTTTTTCAAAGAGTCTTTTTTCAGAGTCAGCATCAAATTCATTCCCTCCATAAACCAATTTTATTTCTTTGGTGTCCGGATTTATTTTTTGATCCAATAAATAGTTCCCTTCCCAGATGCTAATTTCTTCAACAAATTTTTCTGCAGTAACTTTAAATCGCTCCTTTTTCACCATTGACAGCCCAAAGAAGAAACTTGGCACCACAGTCAATAAGATTGTAACACCAACAGCAATGTTTTTATTTTTAATCTCTTTGGATAGCAAGAACTGCTTTTTAGGAAGCTTCAATAACGTTGAAACAACCATGGAAGAAACCGCGATGAATACAGAGTTAATTGTAAACAAATACAATGCTCCAAAGAAATAACTGAAATTTCCAATAGACAATCCATACCCAGCCGTACACAAAGGTGGCATCAAAGCCGTAGCAATGGCAACACCCGGAATCACATTTCCTTTATTCTTGCTGGTTAATGCTACAATTCCAGCCAATCCACCAAATAATGCTATTAAAACATCAAAGATAGTAGGACTTGTTCTTGCTAATAACTCTGAGTGCTCCGTATGAATTGGAGTTAACAAAAAATACAACGTGGAAGTAACCAAGGCCGCGATTGCAGAGAAAGAAAAATTCTTAAATGACTTTCTTAACAAAGGCATATTGTACGTTGCAACGCTATACCCTAGACCATTAATTGGCCCCATTAGAGGAGAGATAAGCATGGCACCAATGATCACTGCAGTGGAGTTCATGTTCAGTCCTACCGATGCAATCAATATTGCAAAAATTAAAATCCAAAGGTTCGTTCCCCTAAAAATTACAGCTTTTTCAATTGACTCGTGAATAATATCATTATCCTCCTGTTCACGCGTTAAACGCATCAAACCCAATAAACTCTTTAACCAGTGTTGTTCTTCCATTTGATTACATTCTTTCGGGCACTTTAACTCCGAGTAAACGCATTGCTAAGTGAATTACTTTTGCCACATTTTTACTTAAAACTAAACGCATATTTTTCAAATCCTCGTCCTCTTCAATAAGAATAGGAACCGCTTGATAGAAGTGATTATACAATTTAACTAATTCGTACGTATAATTTGCCAATAAAGCTGGAGAATGATTTTTACCTGCTTCAGAAACAACCGCAGAAAATTCAGCCAAATGTTTCATAATTTCCTTCTCTTCGTTAGAAATTTCAACAGTTTTCAATACATTCAAATCGCCTGCCTTACGCAATAACGATTTAATTCTAGCATGCGTATATTGTATAAACGGACCTGTATTTCCGTTTAACTCTATAGATTCTTCAGGATTAAACATCATACGTTTCTTTGGATCTACTTTTAACAGGTAATATTTTAATCCCCCCATTCCGATTAAATCGTACAATTCATTTTTTTCCTCCTCAGACATGCCATCGATGTGACCGCGTTCTTGTGTCATTGCTTTGGCACTGCTAACAACATCTGCCATTAAATCATCTGCATCAACAACAGTACCCTCACGAGATTTCATTTTCCCAGTTGGTAAATCAACCATTCCATAAGATAAATGGAAGCAGTTTTTAGCCCAAGAATATCCTAATTTATCTAAAATTAAAAACAACACTTTAAAGTGGTAATCCTGTTCATTTCCAACAGTGTAGATAATCCCATCTAAATCAGGGAAATCTTTATATCGATCTACAGCAGTACCAACATCCTGTGTCATATAAACAGCCGTACCATCGGATCGTAACACTAATTTCTCATCCAATCCATCTTCAGATAAATCAATCCAAACAGAACCATCCTCTTTTTGAAAAAACACTCCAGAAGCCAATCCTTCAGAAACCAAGTCTTTACCTAAAACAAAAGTATCCGATTCATAATAAAGCTTGTCAAAGTCAACTCCCATCGCTTGATACGTCGATTCAAACCCCTCATAGACCCAACCATTCATGGTTGTCCACAATAAATATACTTGAGGATCTCTTCCCTCCCATTTCACAAGCATTTGTTTCGCTTCAAGTAAAAGGGAAGTTTGATTTTTTGCTAAATCTTTAATTTTCGCATCGATTCCGGCAATAGCCTTCTCATCTTTACCATCTTTCGATTCAGTCAAACGATTAAATTCTGCAATTACATCCTTATCAAATCCATCAAAATCACCTGATTCCCATGATTCGATAATTGACTTAGCTTCAGCGTTGAATTGTTTATCAAACTCAACATAATACTTACCAACAAGTTTGTCGCCTTTAAGCCCTGAATTCTCAGGTGTTTCTTTTTCACCCTTTTCATTAACTGGAGAAAATTTCTCCCATGCCAACATACTTTTACAAATGTGAATCCCGCGATCATTAATGATTTGAGTCTTCACGACTTTGTGTCCATTTGCTTTTAATATTTCAGCAACAGAATATCCCAAGAAATTATTTCTTAAGTGACCTAAATGCAAAGGCTTATTTGTATTTGGTGAAGAATATTCCACCATGATCGTTGGTTTTGAATCCTTTTCAGCATAACCAAAAGAAGGATTCCCGTCAATCATTTTTAGTTTATTCACCCAATATTCCCCTGTAATAATGAAATTTAAAAATCCACTTACGACATTAAAATCTTGAATAAAGTCTAATTTTTCTTTCAAGAAAGAACCGATTTTTTTACCTGCATCTGCTGGTGAAGTTTTCAGCATTTTAACAAAAGGAAAAATTACCAATGTCAAATCACCTTCAACATCCTTTCTTGTTTTTTGAAATTGAATTAATTTCTCTTCGATTTGAAACCCAAAAAGAGCTTCTGAATTATTTAATAGAACTTCTTTTATTTCCTTCTCCATGTTATTTTGTCTCTAGACTTCTTGTTGTTTTTTCAAGCAAGTCAAATGTAACTTCGGCCATTTTATTTGTTTTTTCATCCAAACATGGATTTACTTCCACAAATTCAATACAAACCGTTTTTTCGTTTTTAGCTAACTCGCCTAAAAAGTATTCTGCCTCTTCAGGTTTTAAACCATTATCTACCGGAGTTCCTGTTCCATGTGAAGTAAATTCAGGATCCATTGAATCTACATCAAATGAGATATAGATAATATCACAATCACTCAATTGACTGTTCACTTCTGATATAATGGCTTCCATTCCTTTTTCACGAACTTCTGCAACCGTATGGTTTTTAATATTCAAGCGATTCATGATTGCATCTTCTTGTGCTTCGGTATCACGAACGGCAATAAAAACAAGGTCTTCAGGATTGATCTTAGGGCCTTTAATTCCAGTCGACTTCAATTCTTCCCACATGGATGCAACTTCATCGGAAAGTGAATTGATACCCACCTGCCTATTATCATCATTCAATGCTGTTGCCAAAGGCATCCCGTGCATATTCCCAGAAGGCGTCGTATACGGCGTATGTAAATCACCATGCGCATCGATCCAAACAACCCCCAATCGTTTTGTTGGATAAGCCGCCTTAATCCCTGCAATTGTTCCTCCCGCAGAACCATGGTCTGCCGCAATAACTAATGGAAATTTACCATCCGCTAAAATTTCTTGAACATTGTCTGATACAGACTTAAACACTTTTACCAAACCTTGGATTCGTTTAGAAAAAGGATACCTCACATCGTGATCCAACATATAATTAAATTCATCAACATGTTTGATTGGGTATTGACCAAAATAGTTGCTCTGTACTTTTCGCGCAGCAGTCATTATTGCTTCTGGGCCTAAAGATGCACCACGTGTTCCTGCAGTGATTTCAGATTTATTAATCAGTAGTGTTATATCTCGTTTCATATCATGATTTAAGTGTAGCAAAAATAGTATAATATGGTTTGATTTGAATGCACATTGAAGGTGATATTTCATCATTTTTCCATTAATTTCGCAATTGAGTAACTTTTTACTCGAAAAACGTTGAATACTATATGACTAATTCTAGACAAATTTCGATACAACTTGTAGTAACTTGCCTATTTACAATGCTGTTAATCAGTTCAAGTTTTGCGCAAAAGCAGACTTCATTTACTGGGATGTTAGAATATAAGATCACTCCAAGAGACACTGCAAATACTGCTTTAGCTCCTATGAATCAAATGTTTGTATATACGAACGACACGATTACTAGAACAGAAAATTTCACAAATCAACTGGGACAGCAAGTTGCCATACGACATATGGTGAAACAGAAATCGTATTTATTGCTCATTACAGATTTAGGTAAATTTGCCATACAAACTGATCATTCAAAAAGCGATACAATTCAGAGAACAACAAAATATGTGTTTAAAAAGAAGTGGTTCAAACGTAAAATTGCAGGTCAAAAAGCGAATCGTATGATTGTATCTCATCCAAACTTTAAGGAACCGATTGAATTTCTTTATTTGAAAAAGACACCAAATAAATACTTAGATATTTATCCTGAAATACCAGGGTTACTTGTAAAATACAGCATCGCAACAGCAGATGGGGTATTGGACTACGAATTAGTAAAGTTTAATGAATACACTCCGAATCACGATTTGTTCGGAATTCCATCTGATTTTCAAAAAATATCATTTGACGAATTCTTAGATCGTATGATTAAAGCGAAGGAAGAAGCACAATCCAGTGCTCAATAACGGTACTAACATTTGGGTGTTTAAAGTTCACTGAATCCAACTGTAATCGGGCGCTATTACTAACTATCTTCGTTAGATACACATAGATGAATGGCAGAGAACGAATTTACAGCAAAAGGAGCGAAAGAGAAAAAAGCGAAGGCGACAAAATCGACAAAGAAAACATCGACTAAATCCGCTAAAAAGCAACTTACTTCTTCTCCCTTAAACTTATTGAAAGATCGTTTCAATAAAAAAAAGGTGAAATCTACTATTGGTATTTCATTCATACTTCTTGCTTTCTACTTGCTTATCGCAAATTTTTCCTATCTGTTTACTTGGCGAATTGATCAAGATCGGGTAATGGGCAAAGGTCTGATTGAACTATTATTTGACGGTAGTGAGGACCCTGTAGCGAATTGGTTTGGAAAATTTGGTGCTTGGACTTCGCACTTACTAATGTATCGATGGTTCGGTTTATCCTCATTTGCAATACCGTTTGTTTTATTTATTGTAGGATTTAAAGCTTTATTTAACATTACTATTTTACCATTAAGAAAGAGTCTCGCTGCCGCCTCGCTTTCTTTGGTATGGGTCAGTTTACTTCTAGGCTTTTTCTCATCATCGATTAATTATTTGGGTGGAACATTTGGTTTTCAGATTAACGACTGGTTGGCACTCGCATTAGGTCGATTTGGAGCTCTCGTTCTTATTCTTGCACTTGGTTATTTGTTTTCACTTTTGATCTTTAATGTGAACTTAAAGAAAATGTTAGCTTTTATTGGCTTTAGTCGTTTCAAGTCGAATGAAATACCCGAAAATCTGGGCGAAGTCGAAACTGAATCTGACCTTGATGTTAACAACACTCTAGATCCAAATAAAACAACAGAAGATTTAATTGCTAAAACGGTTGTATTTTCTGAAAAAGACAACGAATTGGAAGAGGACGATGAAATTTCTTCCATCATTATAGACGATCACGACAAAAAGGTTGAAGAAGATGATGAGGAAGAAGATGATGATGACTCTGAAATTACCTTAGTTCAAAAAACAACTGAACCAGCGTCGAATAATGATATCGTTCAAGAAATGGATCCAACTCCACTTACTGAATCAAAGGAGGATCTAAACGCAGATGATGAAGAATTTTCAGTAGAAATTGCGGAGGAATCGGAAGATGATAAATCGCTTTCTGAAAAGGAAGTAGACAGTAAGCGTGAGGAATATGGTGAATACGATCCGACCTTAGATCTTTCAAAGTATACACTACCACCTATTGAACTTTTAAAAGATTACGGTGGAGCAAACAACAATTCTGTCGATAAAAGTGAGCTTGAAGAAAATAAGAATAAAATTGTAACGACTTTACAGAATTACAAAATCGAAATTTCAAAAATTCGCGCCACTGTTGGTCCTACAGTAACATTATATGAAATCGTTCCTGCTCCTGGAGTTCGTATATCAAAAATTAAAAACCTCGAGGATGACATCGCATTGAGTTTAGCAGCACTTGGAATTCGAATTATAGCTCCAATTCCAGGTAAGGGTACAATTGGTATTGAGGTGCCGAATAGCAATCCTCAAATGGTTAGTATGCGTTCATTAATCGC
>JBFHHS010000109.1:0-9098 GCA_041596895.1 Crocinitomicaceae bacterium
AAGCACACAAGCTTTTAATGAATAGCTATCAAGGTAATTCTGCCGGAAACAACCTTGAAAAAGCAGATGGAACATATACTATTCCTGTTGTATTTCATATTTTACATGATTATGGAGTAGAAAACATTTCAGATGCACAAGTTTATGATGCATTAGAAGTATTTAACCGCGAGTTTAATGCGGCAGATCCAGATTCAGTTGACATTCAAGCAGATTTCGTTAACCTAATAGGAAATGCGCACATCGAGTTTAAATTAGCAGCGATTGATCCCTTAGGAAATTGTACAAACGGAATTGAGCACATATATTCTCATGAAACTTATACAGGAGATTCTTATGCTAAAATTCACCAATGGAATAGATCTCACTACCTTAATATTTGGGTTGTAGATGTAGTAGGAACTCCAGGAGCTGCAGCATATGCGATGTTCCCTTCAGCAACTGACGGAAATGGATATTGGTTAGACGGTATTGTAACAAATCATACTTATGTTGGTTCAATCGGTACTTCTTCTCCTTTTAGAGAATCTACTTTGACACATGAAATTGGACACTGGTTGAGTTTAGCTCATACCTTTGGAGATTCAGACCTTATTAATGACGGTCCAACTATTTGTAATGACGATGGGATTGATGACACTCCAGTTACAAAAGGTCACCAAAACTGTCCAACATTCGTTCCTCCATTTGGATGGGCTGATTGCGACCCAGCAATTAACGAAGATTTACAGAACTACATGGATTATTCATACTGTGACAGACACTTCTCTCCAGGTCAATGTTTAGCAATGAACAATACACTTGAAGGGATTGCTGGTCAAAGAAATATTTTGTGGAAAGATTCGACATTAATGGCAACTGGAGTAAAAGATTTATTACTTCCTCAAGACCCAGCAAATGTGTTAACAGTGCCAATGTGTGTACCTGTTGCAGATTTTACAGCAAACAAAACTCAAACATGTATCGGAAGTCCTATTTCATTTAGCGATGCATCATGGAATGCAGTAATCGACGGATACTCTTGGACATTCGAAGATGGATCACCTGCAACTTCGACTTCTGCAAATCCATCTGTAACATTTAATTCTCCGGGATACAAAAATGTAACATTATCTGTTTCTAATGCAGCTGGAACAGGAACTGAAACTAGAACTGGATACATTTATGTTTCGCAAGATTATGCAACATTTGATGGTCCAACTTCAATTAACCTTGAAGGACCTTCAGCAGGATGGTTTGTAACAAAAAACTATGAAGATAATTACGGAAAATTTGCTATCTCAAACGGAACAGGTTACGATAACTCTACATGTTACAAACTGAATACATTTAAGGATGTATCTGGTGCAGATTTATTTAATGATGATTATTTTTATAATAGTCGTTTAGGGGGAAGTGTTGATGAATTGATTACACCTTCATTTGACTTGAGATACACGTCAAACGTAACAATGTCATTTAACTTCTCTTATGCTACAAATGCTACTCAGACAGCTCAAATTACTGAAAAACTTAAAGTATACGCTTCTACAGATTGTGGTGCCACTTGGAGTGCTAGAACAATTAGCATTGATGGAACATCTATCGGAGGAAGTAATTCAACGGGGATTACTGGAGCAAACATTGTAACTGGTGGATTTGCTGGATACTCAGATTATACTCCAACATCAAATAATGATTGGAAAACAGGTTCTGTATCAATCAATACAACTTCTGCTTCTGACAAGGTGATTTTCAAATTTGAGTTCACTGCATCTGATTTAGCAAGTAACTTATACCTTGACAACATTAATGTGAATGGAACATTAGGATTGGTATCTGATGAAATTGCTGCTTTAGATGTTAACGTATACCCTAACCCTTCAAACGGTGAAGCGATCAACATTAATTACACAGCGCAAAACGAAGCTGTTACTTTCATCCTAAGAGATACTCAAGGTAAAGTGATTTCTTCTGAAACAATAGAACAAACGAATACAGTTGTTAGTCACTCATTAAATAACACAGCTAACTTACCTGCTGCTTGTTACTTCTTGGAGATTAGAACTGGTGAGCATACAGCTACGAAAAAAGTTGTTGTTCTTTAATCAACTTTAATACACATCAAAAGGGCTATTTGTTTAATAGCCCTTTTTTTTGTTCTAAAAAATCAGAATAGCACCCAATCTTCAACGATAAATAATAAATTTGTAATATAAATATTAGAACATGAGTAATTTCGACATCACGATTATAGGATCAGGACCTGGTGGTTATGTTGCAGCGATACGTTGTGCACAACTTGGGATGAAAACAGCTATCATTGAAAAATATGATACATTAGGTGGAACTTGTTTAAACGTTGGATGTATTCCATCAAAAGCCTTACTTGATTCTTCTGAGCATTTTCATAATGCAACGCACAACTTTACAGAGCATGGTATTGATGTGAAAGATGTGAAAGCGAACATTGAACAAATGGTTCAAAGAAAAAACAAGGTCGTTTCACAAACATGTGATGGTGTTAAGTTCTTAATGGACAAAAATAACATTGAAGTTTTTACCGGAATTGGATCTATTGTTGACAAAAACTCAGTAAAAGTAACTGACAAGGATAACAAGGAAACTATACTTTCAACAAAGAATATCTTAATCGCTACTGGATCGAAGCCAAACTTCTTCCCGGGAATGGAACCAGACAAGGATAGAATTATCACTTCTACGGAGGCACTTAACATGAAAGAAATCCCTAAAAAGATTTTAGTTATTGGTGGTGGAGTTATTGGACTTGAACTAGGCTCTGTATTTGCTCGTTTAGGGACGCAGATTGAAGTAGTAGAGTTTGCCAGTACAATTATCCCAACGATGGATAAAACGATGTCTAAAGAGCTTACAAAAGTTCTTAAGAAAGAAGGCTTTAAATTTCATTTACAACATAAAGTTCAAAACGTTACCAATACAGGAAAAGGGGTTAAACTTGTCGCTTTAAACAAAAAGGATGAAGAAGTAACCATGGAAGCGGATTACTGTTTAGTTGCAGTGGGTAGAAAACCATTCACGACTGGATTAGGGTTAGAAAACGTTGGAATTACACCAAACAATAAAGGACAAATTGAGGTAAACGACAACCTGCAAACAGCCGTTCCAAACATTTATGCAATTGGTGACGTTGTTCGAGGACCGATGTTAGCTCACAAGGCTGAAGAAGAAGGTGTTTTCATTGCAGAGTTGTTAGCGGGTCAAAAACCACACTTAAATTACAACTTAATCCCTGGTGTAGTTTATACGTGGCCTGAAGTGGCAGCTGTTGGAAAAACGGAAGACGAACTTATTGCCGAAGGTAAAGAAATCAAAATTGGGTCTTTCCCAATCAAAGCATTAGGTAGAGCTCGTGCATCTATGGATGTTATGGGAACAATTAAAGTCATTGCAGATAA
Source organism: Crocinitomicaceae bacterium (assembly GCA_041596895.1). GTDB lineage: Bacteria > Bacteroidota > Bacteroidia > Flavobacteriales_D > Crocinitomicaceae > UBA4466. Next base: position 3,417 of record JBFHHS010000109.1, read on the forward strand.
AGAAACGGACGAAGTACTTGGAGTACATATGATTGCACCAAGAGCAGCAGATTTGATTATGGAAGCGGTAACAGCGATGGAGTTTAGAGCTTCCGCAGAAGATATTGCTAGAATCTGTCACCCACACCCTACTTACTCTGAAGGATTAAAAGAAGCGGCATTAGCTGCAACTGACGATAGAGCATTACATGTTTAGTCGAACTATTAGATATAAAAAAAGCCAGCATTTACATGCTGGCTTTTTTATTGGTTGATAATTCTATCTATCTCACCAAGGTCATTTCGTCTACAATATGTTTAGCGCCCGAATAACGATCCATTACCCAAAGCACATATCTGATATCGACTGTAATATTTCTACATCGATCTGAATCAAACATGAAATCACTCATTGTGCTTTCCCAAGATCTATCAAAGTTAAGTCCCAACAGATTTCCATCCGCATCAAGGACCGGAGAACCAGAGTTTCCGCCAGTAGTATGATTAGACCCTGTAAAACAAACCCATAACTCACCATCTTGTGCGTAATCACCATAGTCTTTTGCAGCGGCCAATTCTTTCATTCTTGGCAACAACTCATAATCAGGATTACCTGAATTATTCTTCGTGATGATACCATCAATTGTTGTATGTTCTGTGTACTGCATTCCATCATGTGGCGCAGAACCTTCTAATTTACCATAAGTAATACGCATTGTCGAATTCGCATCTGGCCAGTGTTTCGCATCCGGGAACATTTCAAATTTACCCGCAACATAAGTCTTCAATAAACCATCCATAGTTGCTCTATAAATTCGAACATCTGGAATAACATTATTCATGAAATTCGCGTCTGCCTCAACCCATAACATAAATCCAGGGTCCTTTTTATTTAACTTCTTAAATGATTTCTTCCCTAACTTATCCATGAACTTCATGAATCTTGCCTCGTTCGTTAAAATCGATTTTTTATAAATCAAATCGGCAAGGTCTTGTGCAGTATTATTCTCAAGCATTGAAGGAAGCGGTCCATCCCCCATCTGTTTCACATATTCCTCAGTTAACAACTCGAAAATTCGTTTATCCGTCGCTTCATCATAATTTTTAAAGAACCCTTTTGCTCCAGTGATTTGCTTCTCAATTTCAGCATCTATTTCACCGTTCTCAACAAACGTAGTGTAGTTCGATAAAAACTTGTTCAATTCACGTGCTCTAGCGAACAACTCAGGTCCAACATACAAATACTCAATTGCCATTGAATAACCAAAGTCAGCTTGTTTATACTGTTCAACCAAAGCATTCATTTCATCAATTGCTCTACCGTACTTTTCATTCCACTCTGGCTTAGTTGCAGCCATTTCGTTATATGCTTTTTCACGATCTAATTTAATCTGTATCGCGTCAACCGTTTTTAATCCACCCAGTTGACCAATCCATTTTTTCCATCCATTTGCAATACGTGCCTGTTTTGAAGCGTATTTAATACGAAGTAAATCTGAAGAACGCATACTTGCATCAATGACACTTAATGACTTTTCTCTCATTTTGATTCGAGCTGGACGTTCTTTATCCATAATATACTTCAAATTACCTGAAGAAAGATGCTGTTCTGTTGTACCAGGAAACCCATAAACCATTGTAAAATCGCCCGGAGTTCTTTTTTTCATGGAAACAGGAAGGAAATGTAATGGCTTGTAAGGAACATTTGACTCGTTATAATCGTTTGGTTGATTGTTTTGGTCCGCATAAATTCTGAACACCGAAAAATCTCCCGTATGTCTTGGCCAGACCCAGTTATCAGTATCACCTCCGAATTTACCAATTGAATTTGGAGGAGTTCCTACTAAACGTACATCATTAAAAGTCTCTTTTACGATCATATAATAATCATTCCCGTAATTGAATGCTTTAATTTTTGCTGTATAATGTGTTCCTGCCTGCGCATCTTCAATCAACTTATCGATTGCATTTTGCATTTTTGTATAGCGCTCTTGATCTGACAATCCTTCTGTATCAAATAAAACAGTTGCTGTGACATCTTCAATACGCACTACACGTGAGGCAGTTAACCCTGGATTTGCCAATTCTTCACTTTTATCTTTAGCCCAAAAACCATATTTCAAATAATCGTTTTCTAATGAGGAGTGCGATTGAATTTGAGAATAACCACAGTGATGATTGGTCAACAATAACCCTTGTGATGAAACCAATTCCGCTGTACAACCACCACCAAAGTGAATAATAGCATCTTTGATACTTGAGTTATTGACATCATATATATCCTCTGCTGACAACCTCATCCCCATGGCCTGCATATCGTTTTCGAATGCCTTCACAAGTGATGGTATCAACATACCTTCTTCCGCCTTTGAAGTAAAAATAGAAGCAACGGCAATTACAACTACTAGAAAAATTCTTTTCATCGATCTTTTTTTGATTTCCATAAAGATAATGAGATTGTTAAATTTGTGGTGTGAATTTACTTGATTTTATCTTTAGACTTGGGGTAGTGTTTGCTATCTATGGATTCCTTTGGGGGATTTTTGAAATTGGAATGAGGCTAATAACATCTGGGCGGCAGCGTTCTCTGGCGGAAGTTTATTTATTTAGGGCAGTTAAGTACTTTTTCTTAGTAGATGTAACCTTCCTGTTTTGCCTTGAATCCATTACTTCGGACATGGTGGTTGTGAACCAAGTAATCTTTGCCGGCCTTATTCTTTTAACTTATTTTATCGGAAAACTTCAAAAAAACCAAAATAGGTCGCTTCTATTTCAATTTGCTGGTGCGGGGTTACCTAAAAAAGAAAACAGTTTTAATTTAAAATCTGAGATCACAATCATTATTTTATCACTCGTTGTATTCGGATTATTTTGGTTCTACCCTACTTATGCATCTAATCCAATCTCGTTGTGGTTTCATGAAAGTATAATAGATATTGAGGACACCCCAGTATTCGGATTTATTTTTAAAGTAATTGGATTCTTCTTCCTTTTAAACTTGATATTTAAAATGCTTGGAGCAATTACATTCGTCTTGAATGGAGGAAAGTTTGGAGGTTCAAGTAATGATGGAAATCAAAATAACATTGACGACAATCACTTTGATGATTACACTGAAGTAAGCTGATTTATTATTGCTTCTACTTGTTCGATGAGTGGAGTAGATTCGTCATTTACGATGATAAAGTCGGCTAACGGCATTTTTTGTTCATCTGACCATTGTTTAGACATTCTAGCTTCAACCTCATCTCTTGAGCACTGATCTCGGTTCATTATACGTTGTATTCGCAATTCTTTAGGCGAAGTCACAAGAATCATCTTATCAAACCGTTTATACGCATCTGTTTCAAACAAAATAGCCGCTTCATTAAATGCTAAGCCGCTTACCTGATTTAAAGCAAAGTCATCAAACGCTTTTCGAACCCTAGGGTGAATAAGTTCATTGACTTTTAAGCGCGAATCATCATCTGAAAAAATGATTCTTCCCAACAATTCTTTGTTCAGTTTTTGATTGATATAAATATCTGGACCAAACAAGGATGTTAGACCATTTACAATGACTGGATCGTTATTTACCAAACGTTTAGACTCGGAATCAGAATTAAAAACTGAATATCCCATTGTTTCGATAATCTTCGAAACAACGCTTTTTCCCGATCCAATACCACCGGTAATTCCTACGGTCATTATATTTCTTCTACCTCTATGATACTAAATGGCAACTGAACAATCGCTTGATAGTCCTCTCCAGCTTCTGCCATATCCTCATCTTCAGACTCAAAATACCAGTTTACATGAACTGCAGTAATATCGCCATTCATCTTTTCCAACCTTTTGAATAAATCAAGGATACACTTTGATGATGAAGTATTGAAATACTCCAATTTCATATCTAGAATTGTAGTATGATGTGGTGATGTTTCATAATTATCTAGCCATTCATGCAATGGGTTATAAAACTCAATTGAATTTTCAGGAATAGATCTCCCTCGTAATTCTAGAACACCTGTTTCTTGATTAAAATCAATTGTTGGTGTCTTTGCTGACCCTTCTAAATGAAGCTTTTCCATATTCTAGTTTATCAAAAAATTATATTACCACATTGAGACAGAAAAAACTTGATTCTTCTGTTATATCTAAAAATTCGTATTCAAGTTTATTCTTTGATTTTCTTGCAATATCAATCAAACCTAAACCTGCTGTCCCTTTATCAGTTCGAGCGTCTTTTTTCAACTTCGATTGATATAGTGCTCTTAATTCATCTGTTGTTAACGCATTTACCATTGCCAACTTCCGCTTCAACTCGGCAATGCCTGAGTTCAAAATAAAGTTTCCAGTCCTCACTATAAATTTACCATCTACATGTTTCACCATGATTAAAGCCGATTTTTGAATCTTCACTGATTCAGTATCAATTTCAAGCGTTTCTATATGATGATATAAATTCTGGAAACACTCTACCATAACGTTGAACACGCGTTTCTTCTTTTTAGAGTCAATATTCAATTCAATCATCTTTGACTCAAGTATATGCAATACTGATGTTAGTAAATCCGCTGTGAACTCACCTTTAAATGAAAGAATAATTTTCTCATCCTCCATTTTTCGATAAAAATCATATACATCTGTAATTGCCATAGTAGTTTTGGAATGTCAAATATAAGGAATACCTCAAACAATCAAAAGGTTAAAAAGAAAAGATAATGTACCTTTGGCTTATGGAAAAAGAATGGTTCGCTTCTTGGTTTGATACAAGTTATTATCACACGCTTTATAAAAATAGAAATGATGTTGAAGCAAAACAGTTTGTTGTCAATTTAATTGATTATTTAAATCTTCAAAAAAGCACTAAAGTTTTAGACCTAGCTTGCGGCAAAGGGCGACATTCCGTTACTTTGAATGAACTGGGGTTTGATGTGTTAGGTGTAGATCTTTCTCCGGCTAGTATTGCTTCTGCTTCAAAGCATGAAAATGAACGCTTGCATTTTGCAGTTCATGATATGCGAGAAGTAATTGAGAGCACTTCATTCGGTGCGATTTTCAATTTGTTTACCAGTTTTGGTTATTTTGATGAAACTTCAGACAACAAAAAAGTTTTGAAATCCATTCATCAGATGTTGGAAATTGAAGGTATTCTCGTCTTAGACTTTATGAACGCCAAACGAGTAATAGACAATCTTGTATTAGAAGAATCAAAAACAATCGATGGGATTACATTTAATATTTCACGAAGATACGATGGAAATCACATTTTTAAGCAAATAGACTTTGAAGACAATTCCGAATCCTTCTCATACACAGAGCGAGTTCAAGCATTAAGAAAAGAAGACTTTGAAGATTTATTAAAATCTTGTAATTTCAGAATTCTTCGTACTTTTGGCGACTTCAATTTATCCGAATTCCATGAAAATGATTCGGATCGATTAATCATCATTGCTCAAAAGAACTAATGGAAATCCTTTTAATCAATATTGCCTTAATTGTATCTGTAATGCTTGGTGGATTTCTTGTATCAATGGTACAGCGATCTAAAAATGAGCAGATCATCAAGTTAATGTTAGCGTTTAGTGGTGGTTTCTTACTGTCTATTGCATTCATTCATTTTATTCCAGAGTTGTATGCGCATGCAGATCACAATGTTGGTTTATATATTCTAATTGGTTTCTTAATACAGTTGATATTAGATTTCTTTTCTGGTGGAAT
>JBFHHS010000110.1:0-9061 GCA_041596895.1 Crocinitomicaceae bacterium
AATACATCCAAAGACTTGCACCATCTAGCCATGAGTTTGTGATTAACTGTGCATGTGGACCTCCATACACATAGACTAAAACAGGATACTTTTTATCTGGATCGAAATCACTCGGCTTAATCAATCGAGAATACAGTTTTGTACCATCCTTAGCAGTCAATGAAGAAATCTCTGCTTCACCAATTTTCATTTCAGAAAGCATGTCTGGACTTTCCATCAAGGTCTCAACGATTTTACCTGAAGCATTTAAAATTACATCCTTACTAGGAACATCATGACTAGAATAATGGTCATGGAAGAATTTCCCATCAGTAGAAATTGAAACATTGTGCGTCCCACCTAAACGTGTAATTTCAGATTGCTTTCCTTTTAAAGTAACACTGAACATTTTTGTATCCAATGGACTTTCTCCAGTTGCTGTAAAATAAACCTTACCATTTTTGTAATCAGCAATATCTTTAACAACAAATTCATTCGATGTTAACTTTTTAATTAAGGCTCCATTAAAGTCATAATGGTATAAATTGTTGAACCCATCTCTTTCCGAAATCCAAACAAACTCGTTGTTTTTTCCATCCAAGAAATACGCAGGATGTTCAGGCTCAATCCATTTATCATTTTCTTCCTCAAATAACGTACGAACGAACTCACCATTCGCAGCATTATACACATTAAGCCACATGTGATTTTGCCCGCGATTCACTTCAGCAACCACGACATACTTATTGTCTTTCGTCCAAGATAAATTTGTCAAATAATTCTCTTCACCTTCTCTTGGCGAAATAAATGACGTTGAACGATTTGCGATGTTATAAATACCAACCTTAGCTTTTTCAGAAGGCTGTCCGGCCATAGGATATTTAATTGAAGTCAAAGCACCAGGAGTAACACTGTTATCCAAAAGAGGATAATCATGCACGTTTGTTTCATCCTTTTGATAATATGCCAACGATCCACCATCTGGCGACCAAAACAAACCGTTTGTAATCCCAAATTCAGAACGAGCTATCGCTTGTCCAGAAACAATATTCTTATCTTCATTATCCGTCACAATGATTTTTAATCCAACCCCTGTATTGATATAAACATTGTTGTCTTTTGTAAATGCGATGTTTTCTGTTGCATTATGAAACGTAGCGTTTTCAGCCTTATCATCCAAGCCATGAATCAACTTTCCTTTTTCATCGACAATATTGTAACTATAAAAAGCTTGACCATCATTAACCCAAAACTCATTTTCATCCTTCCACTCAAGACCAGAGAACCAATACATCTGAGCATCCATTTTCGCATTGAAATCTTGAATCGTCATCAATTCTTTCGCCTCTGTATTTCTCATTGAAGCCTTCATCAAAGTTGTATAGTTATCCAAATACGTATAACAATCCGTATTTGGAACCCAACTAAACATGGTTAATGACTTCGGGTAAAACCCTCTATATTGTTGCATCACCGCATCTTCCAAAGAAAGTTCTTTTCGTTGTCCAAAAGTCGGCAGGGTTACCAATACAATAGTAACCAGAGTAATTAATTGTTTAATCATTGCTTAAATATTTTTTTCAGTTTGAATGCCTTTTTAGTGCGATTCAAATATACACAATTGCGCTTCAATCTGATCACCACAAATGAAGAAGCATGATGAACTAAAATAAATTAGGCAATAATCCCGCCCGATTCATGAGAAATAACCTACTTTTACGAAAAATTTAAGGTAATGAAGCACGTTTCTATCAAAAGTATTGAGAAAGCAATCGCAAAAGTGGATAATCTAAATGAAGATGGATTAGAAAAATTAGCGGAGACTTATGCATTGGCACAACAAGTATTGTTAGGATACATAATGTCGGCAGCAACTGAATACAAGAACGAGCAATTAGAAGGACTTTTAATTTATTACTACTGTCTTATATCTGAAGCTTTCGCACAAGAAGGAATACTACTCGATCAAATTACAGAAGATCAAATTGACGCTTTTGAAGAGCCATTCTTCGAAATGTTAGATCAATATTTCGATAAAGACGATCAAGAGATTATCAACGATTTTGTTGACCAACCAGATGTGACTCAATTTATGATGATTGAGATTAGCACAGAAGATGAAGATGGGTCCGCTTTAGATGATGAAACAGCCACTCAATTATTCATCGTTACCACAGCGATGGTTGCTTTGATGAACCGTGTGATTAAAGCTTGAAACAACCCAAAGAAATAATTGAATTGATGCTGAACCGTGACGCTTTTAGCGCATGGATGAACATTGATGTGATTTCAATAGACAAAGGAACTTGCGTTTTACAATGCATCACAAAGCCGGAGATGTTAAATGGATTTGACATCCTTCATGGCGGAATCACCTATTCCCTTTCGGATTCGGCATTAGCATTTGCAGCAAACTCATACGGTCATAAATGCGTTAGTGTCGAGACATCCATTTCACATTTACGTCCCGTTAAAAACAACGAAACACTGACAATTACAGCAAGTGAAGTTCATCGTGGCAAAACGATCGGAATTTACCAAGTGGACATTTTGAATGAAGAACAAAAACTCGTATCAAAATTTAAAGGAACAGTTCACATTTCCCAGGACCTTTGGTAGGCCTTAATTAGACCAAAGACATACAACAATTTCAGAATAAATAATTTTAGATTTTTCTATGCAAGCATAGAACTTTTTGATATATTTACTATTCAAAACTGAAATCATTTATGTCTAAAACGAAAGAGAAAGAATATTACATGGATTTTGCCATCCGTCATCTTTGGCACAAAATATCAAGGATGTACAATCAAAAGGCAAATGAATACGGCATTACCATTTCAATTGGATTCATCTTATTGAACATTGACAAGGAAGGAACACCAAGCACACAACTTGGACCAAAAATGGGAATGGAACCAACCTCACTTTCTCGCACATTAAAAACAATGGAAGATAAAGGTTTGATTCGCAGACAATCCGACCTTCAAGATAAACGAAAAGTACTTATCTTTTTAACACAGGAAGGAATTGACAAACGAAGAATTGCTAAACATGTAGTGATAGAGTTCAATGAACGTTTGGTTTCAAACATTCCGAAAGGTAAACTGAAAACCTTTTTTGAAGTTGCAGAGCGACTTGACGCTACAATCGATATCGAATTAAATAACATTTAATACAACAAAAAATGAATAGACACATCCGTAAAGTTGCCGTACTTGGATCTGGAGTCATGGGCTCTAGAATCGCTTGTCACTTTGCGAACATTGGCTGTGAAGTTCTACTTCTAGACATTGTTCCTCGAGAACTAAATGAAGTTGACCAAAAAAAAGGGTTAACCACAGAATCAAAAGCATTTCGAAATAGAATTGTAAATGACGCATTAGCTGCTTCAATAAGCTCTAACCCTTCTCCTATTTATAGAAAATCATTTGCTTCTCGAATTGAAACGGGAAATTTTGATGATGATTTATCCAAAGTAAGTGATTGCGATTGGATTATTGAAGTTGTGATAGAGCGTTTAGACATCAAACAACAGGTATTTACAAATGTTGAGAAATACAGAACACCTGGAACAATTATCACATCGAACACATCTGGTATTCCAATTCACATGATGTTGGAAGGAAGAAGCGAAGACTTCAAAAAGCACTTTTGCGGATCTCACTTTTTCAATCCTCCAAGATACCTTCAATTACTTGAAATCATCCCTACACCATCCACAGACCCTGAAATTGTTGAGTTCTTGATGGATTACGGTCAACGTTACCTAGGTAAAAAGACTGTTCTTTGTAAGGACACACCAGCATTTATCGCTAATCGTGTTGGTGTTTATTCAATCATGTCATTATTCCACATCGTTAAAGAAATGGGGCTGACAGTTGAAGAAGTAGATAAATTGACTGGCCCAGTAATGGGTCGACCAAAATCTGCGACATTTAGAACCTGTGATGTTGTTGGTTTAGATACTCTAGTACACGTAGCAAATGGATTGAAAGCAAATTGTCCAAATGACGAAGCAAAAGATTTATTTGAACTTCCTAACTACATTTCAACCATGGTTGAGAATAATTGGTTGGGATCAAAAACGAAGCAAGGATTCTACAAAAAAGAGAAAGATGAAAACGGTAAAAGTCAAATTTTAGCATTAGATCTGAACTCGTTAGAATACAAACCTGCAGCACGAGTAAAATTCCCTACGTTAGAAATGGCCAAGCCAATTGAAGACTTACACCAACGCACAAAAATGTTGTTGATGGGAATGGATAAAGCAGGAGAATTTTACAAGAAAATTTTTGGTGGACTTTTCGCTTATGTTTCAAATCGAATTCCGGAAATTACGGATGATTTATACAAAATTGACGATGCATTAAAAGCCGGATTTGGCTGGGAACTTGGACCTTTTGAAACATGGGATATTTTAGGAATTGACCAAGGACTAAAACTTACCGAAAAAGAAGGGAAAAAGGTTGCTCCATGGATTCAAGAAATGAAGGATGCAGGATTCAAATCGTTCTACAAAATGGAGAATGGTCAAAAATTCTATTACGACATCCCTTCAAAATCATACAAAGTTATTCCTGGAACAGAAGGACTGGTTATGTTAGAATCCTTACGCTCAGAGAAGAAAGTTTGGGGTAACTCAGACACCACAATCGTTGACATGGGAGACGGTGTATTAAATCTAGAATTCCACACTAAAATGAATACCATTGGAGGTGGTGTTATTGAAGGAATCAACAAAGCACTTGACTTAGCAGAACAAGAATATAAAGGACTGGTTGTTTCCAACACAGGACAAAACTTCTCTGCTGGAGCGAACGTTGGAATGATTTTCATGATGGCTGTTGAACAAGATTTTGACGAATTGAACTTCTCTGTTAAAGCATTTCAAGACACAATGATGCGTGTTCGTTATTCAAACATTCCTGTAGTCGTTGCGCCACATAACATGGCATTAGGGGGAGGTTGTGAACTTTCCATGCACGCAGATAAAGTTGTAGCACACGCAGAACTTTACATGGGACTAGTTGAGTTTGGAGTTGGTCTAATCCCCGGTGGTGGAGGTTCCAAAGAATTTGCGAAACGCCTTTCTGATGAACTAGCAGATGGTGATATTAAAATTAACCGCATGCGAGATAAATTCTTAACCATCGGTCAAGCTAAAGTTTCCACTTCTGCATATGAAGCCTTCGATTTAGGTTATTTAAGAGAAGGAATAGATGAAGTAGTTGTGAGTCGCCAGCATCAATTAACAAGAGCGAAAGAAGCGTGTGAAAATATGATTGCAGAAGGGTACATTGCTCCAAAACGCGAAAAAAACATTACTGTTCTTGGAAACGAAGGACTTGGAATAGTATACGTAGGAGCAGACACAATGCTGTCTGGAAACTACATGTCAGAGCATGACCGTGTGATTTCTGAAAAATTAGGATTCGTATTATGCGGAGGCGACTTATCAGAAAACACAGTAGTATCAGAGCAATATCTTTTAGACATGGAACGAAAAGCATTTTTAGAACTCTGCGCTGAAAGAAAAACATTAGAACGATTGGAAAGCATCGTTAAAAAAGGAAAAATCTTAAGAAACTAATCATGGGAAGAGCATATATAGTAAAGGGATACAGAACTGCTGTTGGTAAAGCAGGAAAAGGTGGATTTAGATTTACACGTCCAGATGATTTAGCCGCAGATGTTATTAAACACATCATGTCGGAAGTGCCAGAACTAGACAAAACACGTATCGACGATGTCATCGTAGGTAACGCAACACCAGAGGCAGAACAAGGACTTAACGTTGGTCGTATGATTTCATTAATGGGATTAGACACAGACAAAGTTCCAGGAATGACGGTAAATAGATACTGTTCTTCAGGTCTGGAAACAATAGCAATTGCAACCGCAAAAATTGAAAGCGGAATGGCTGAATGTATCATCGCTGGAGGTGTTGAATCCATGTCAACAATGGCTATGGGAGGATGGAGAATTGTACCAAACCCTAAAGTCGGAAAAGAAAACCCATCTTGGTATTGGGGCATGGGACTTACGGCGGAAGCTGTGGCAAAACAATTCGGTGTTTCTCGTGAAGACCAAGATGCCTTTGCATTGCATTCACATGAAAAAGCAATTGCAGCAATTAAGGCAGGAAGATTTAAAGACGACATTGTACCGATTAACGTAAATCAAGTTTACTTAGACGAATACGAAAAAAGACAAGAACGTTCTTTCATTGTTGACACAGACGAAGGTCCAAGAGCAAGTACATTAGAAGGACTAGGTAGATTAAGACCTGTTTTTGCACAAGGAGGATCCGTGACTGCCGGAAATTCATCCCAAACTTCAGATGGCGCAGCATTTTGTTTAGTCATGTCAGAGAAAATGGTCAAAGAACTAAACCTTGAACCAATTGCTCGACTTGCATCTTATAGTGTAGTTGGGGTAGAACCAAGAATCATGGGAATAGGTCCAGTTGATGCCATTCCGAAAGCAATTAAAGCTGCAGGACTTTCTCAAAATGACATCTCATTGTATGAGTTGAATGAAGCATTCGCATCTCAATCTTTGGCTGTTATTCGTGAGACAGGAATTAATCCGGAAATTGTAAATGTAAACGGAGGAGCAATTGCACTCGGTCACCCATTAGGATGTACTGGCGGTAAATTGACGGTTCAAATGATGAATGAATTAAAACGTCGCGATCAAAAATACGGTGTTGTAACGATGTGTATCGGAACAGGACAAGGAGCAGCTGGAGTCATCGAAATGATGTAATCCAATCATCCAAAATAACATTAAAGGAGTTGCACAATCGTGTAACTCCTTTTAGTTTCTATCAATATCACATTTATCAAAACCTACCTTACTTAATTCCATTATCTTTGTGCTCAACAACCCCTTGACAATTGTTTAAGGGAAAATCTCAAGAACACATGGAACCATTTTCTCCAAAGTCATATATAAAAAACGCAGGATTCAAATCCTTAATGGACATTCAGCACCAATCGGTGGATGCATTCCAAAAACACAATGAAGTTCAACTGTTTTCAAAAACAGGATCAGGAAAAACGTTGGCGTTTTTATTATCAGTTCTGAGTAAATTAGATCCAGAGAAAAAAGAAGTTCAAGCCATTATCCTTGCACCTTCACGTGAACTTTGTATTCAAATCAATGATGTCTTTCGTTCATTAAAACCCGATTATAAATCTACCGTTTGTTACGGTGGACACTCCATGTCTGAAGAGAAAAGTAGTTTGAGTGTTGCCCCGGCGGTTGTTATCGGAACACCAGGAAGATTGGCTGATCATATTGACAGAAATAATTTACACCTACAACGATGTAGTTTTTTAGTTATTGATGAATTTGACAAATGTTTGGAGTTTGGGTTTAACGATGACATGAGTTATATCACACGTCAATTATTGGCGGTAGAATATAAAATGTTGGTCTCTGCTACGAAAATGGATGAAGTTCCAGATTATGTTCAAATGCACAATCCTTTCGTTATTGACAACACAAAGAAAGACGACGAAGTAGACATTGAAGAGCATTTGGTTAAATATCAAGGCGATTTAATTGAAGGATTAGAAGATTTATTAAATTCTTTCAAACACGAACGTGCAATCGTATTCTGCAATTATCGTGAAGTAGCGCAAGATGTTTCTGAGCAACTTAAGGAAAAGGGAATTACAAGTGCATACTATCACGGGGGCTTAGATCAAGACGAGCGTGAACGTGCATTGATAAAATTTCGCCACGGAAGTGTTACGATTTTGGTTTGTACAGATTTAGGGTCTCGTGGATTAGACATCCCTGAAATAAACCATGTCATTCACTACCAATACCCGAACAGTGAAGAAGCGTTTGTTCACCGTAAAGGTCGTACTGCACGAATGTCCGCTTCAGGAAATTCGTATTTATTTGTAGGTGAGAAATCGCAACTTCCGGAATATGTAAAGCGACCAACCTCTGAAATCAACATCATGCCAAGCGCAGAGGGTGCAGTAAAACCAGAATGGGAAACACTTTATTTGAGCGGAGGAAAGAAAGATAAAATCAACAAGATTGATGTCGTTGGGTTTCTATCTAAAAAAGGCGGACTTGAGCGTGGGGAACTAGGAGTTGTAACGGTATTAGATCGAACTTCGTACGCTGCGGTAAAACGCACGAAAGCCCATCAAGTGCTCAAAAAGGTAAAGCACGAAAAAGTAAAAGGGAAAAAGTTGAAGATTGAAATAGCGATGTAATTCTACTTCGAATACACTTCTTTTACCAACCTCTCGGCTTTCTTATTCTGAACGGTAAACATGCCATTTTCCTCTCCACCTGCATTCGCGTGATCAGGAAACCATTTCCACAGAAACCCACCGGCAAAAGTAGGCTTGTGCCACATCACTTCGTACAATGACTTTAACGCGTTGACTTGGCTTTCGTGATTAATTTCAGCCGATTCAGAATAATCCCATGGTTTTTCCGCACAATTTACGGTACTTCGATAACCATATTCTGTAAAAAGAAGTTGTTTCCCCAAGACCTCAGAAACAGAATCCATTCTAGACTCATGAATCTTCCAACCTTCAATTAACTGTGTTAAAGTTGGACTATTGCCTTTCGCTAATGGAAAGTAAGCATCAATTCCGATGTAATCCAATTGCCCCCAAAACGAAATGCGATCGAAGCAATCCCAATTCTCTGCATACGTTAATTTTCCTGAGTAAACGTGTTTAATATCCGAAATCAGACCTTTCCAAAAGTCACTTCTTTGCACAGCAAAACGATTTAATTCAGTTCCGATACACATCATTTCCACGTTTTCTTCTTCCGCCATTTGAGCAAAAGCCAAAATATAATCTTTATAGTTCTTCTCGAATAACTCCCAATCTCCCGTTGAATTCATTTCTATAAACCCTGTAAAAACACCACGACCAACCCAAATTTGTGGCTTCAACATTACAGACAAACCTTGCTTATGCATGGACTGAATGTATTCTTGTGCCCCATCAAGTCGCTCTCCCTTCCATTGCCATTCTGAATTGAATACCAAGTTTGGGTCATCCTTAGCGGAAATAAAAGAAAACGGAATCAC
>JBFHHS010000111.1:0-8947 GCA_041596895.1 Crocinitomicaceae bacterium
GTAGTTTAAAGAAGCATATACGTTATTTCTAAATGGGTTATTTTTTTGTTAAATATTTTTGTTAAACGAGCTAGAGCTTAATATAAAATATAGTTCTTTGATTTTTTTTCTTTCGACGTTTTTTTTAGAGTTTATAACACTTCTAGAGTCACCGATCGATGATATTTAATATTTTTTTTCGATTTCTGAAATCCAACTTTGATTCTCGTTCGTATGTATGTCGAATTTTATAAACATATACTTTAAACAACGATTATGAAAAAGAAAAGAATTTTATTACCCGTTTTATTATTGTCATTTGTGGTTGGTTTGCAATCATGCAAGAAAGAAGAGATGGAAACAACGCCAACTCCAACACCTACACCAACTATGATGTCTTCAACATATAATTATGAGTTCAATAATGGGCAAGTAGTTTCGACAGCGGCCTATGACGGAATGCACATGGATAACTTAATGGCTACAATGAATGTGGAAGAGCTTTCTTCGTCACAGACAAAAATTACAGTAACGTTATCGAATACTGTTTCAGGTGAAATGTATATGGTTCATGCTCATGATGCAGCAGACCCAACAACAACACCGAATGGAACACCTTATAATGAATCTCCTAATACAACAGTTTTTACGCAAATGGGAAATGGTAATGGTGGAGATTTAGTGCTGACACAAACTGTGAACATGTCGTATGCTGATATTACTACAATGTATGATGGTTTTTTTGTGGTGCATGATCCAATGCAAGCAATTAATACTGCCGATATATCAACTTATTTGGTTGTAGGTGCTTTTGCTCGAGATCAAGCTGCAACAGGTTATAGTTCCATGATGTATGCGTACGATTTTAATACAGGTCAAATTGATCCATCATTTGCCTATAGTGGAACGCATGCCACTACTCTAAATGGTATGTTGAAAGTTCAAGAGTTGGCGGATGGTACATCGCGAGTTTCTGTTATGTTGAACAATACAATGAATGGTGAAATGTATATGGTTCATGCACATGATGCTGCAGATCCAACAATGACACCAAACGGAACACCTTATAATGAAACTCCAAATACGGGACTTTGCACCTTGATGATTAGTGGTAATGGATCAATGGCTGGTGCGTCTCAAATGTCTATGATGTCTGCAAATGATATCATGACGACTTATCAAGGGTTTTTTGTTGTGCATGACCCTCTACAAGCGATTGACACGACTGACCCAACAACATATGTTATGCTAGGTTTATTTGCAAGCTAGAAAATAAACATGAATGCCCAAACCGAGGGTAGAGCATATCCTCGGTTTGTTTTAATAATCTGAATTAAAATACTACATTTGGTCCTAGTCAATGGATAATCAAGCGGACGTACTGATTAAGGAATTACAACAAGGGAGTGAAAAAGCCTTTGGGTTGCTGTACGACCAATACAGTTCATCTTTGTATGGACTTATTTTGAAAATTGTTGCAGATGACGGTCTAGCACAAGATTTATTACAAGAGTGTTTCATTACTGTTTGGAAAAAAGCATCGTTGTACGATCCTAGTAAAGGAAGTTTTTTTACTTGGATGTTGAATATTTGTAGAAATCGTTCTATTGATGAATTGAGAAAAGTAAACCGTCAAAGAACACATCTGGATCAGATTGTAGCAACAAATGAAATTTCTCCATTAGGAGATGCTACTAATGTAGATGCTATAGGATTAAATGATATAATTGATAAGTTGCCAAAAGAACAACAAGTAATTATAGATTATTTATATTTCCGTGGATATACTCAAAAAGAGACTTCGGAAGAGTTAAATATTCCTCTTGGAACTGTAAAGACAAGAGCAAGATATGCCTTGAATGAATTGAAAAATGTTTTTGTAATAATAGTATTGATTTGGATATTAAAGAATACATAGAGTCTGGTATTATCGAAAGTTATGTGCTCGGTGCTGTTTCTGACCAGGAACGCAGGGAAGTAGAGTGCATGTCTAAGATTTACCCTGAAATTGAAGCGGAACTTCGCTTGAATCAAGCTTCTATTGAGTCTTATGTAAAGTCAATTCAAGTGGATGTGCCTACTGGAATTAAGGATCAATTGATGGATCAAATCAAATCTATTCCTCAGGATTCAAAATTAACTATAGTTAAAAACGAAAATGCAGAAGTCAAAGACGACAATTCAAGTTCTATTGTGTTTATGCGTAGAGTGGCAGCTGCGGCCGTAATTTTGGTTTTAGTTACTGGTGGTGTTTTAATCACTCAATACAATTCAAACCAAAACTTGAAAGCCAAATATGCCGAATTAGAGATAAATTCAAATTCTCAAAAAGCAGAGCTGTCTGATGAATTAAAAGGATTGACGGCATCTTTGGATGAGATGGTTTTAAGAGAGCAAATTATATCATCTAAACAAACTAAAGAGTATCAGATGGATGGTACGGCAAATCAACCTGATGCCCGTGCAAAAGTATACTGGAATGCCAGTGAAAAGAATTTATTATTGTCGTCGATGGGGTTACCGGCTCCAGAAGAAGGGAAACAATATCAATTATGGGCAATTGCCGGTGGAGTTCCTGTTGATTTAGGAGTGCTGGATAAGAAGCGTGTGTTTTCTAAACCGATTTCTGTAGATGTTAACAACTTACAGGCATTTGCGATAACCCTTGAGAAGGATGGTGGTAGTGAAACTCCAAATTTAGAAGAGTTATACGTAATTGTGAATGTGTAATCTCCGCGAAAAAAAAATATTGATAAAAAAAAACGTCGACTTGAAATAGTCGACGTTTTTTGTTTTAAAGAAATATATTCTACAAGTGAATCACTTCATCATATGCAGCTGCAGCCGCCTCCATGATTGCTTCAGACATTGTAGGGTGAGGATGAACTGTTTTAATTAGTTCGTGTCCTGTAACTTCTAATTTTCTTAATGCAACTAATTCCGCTACCATTTCAGTAACATTAGCGCCAATCATGTGACCTCCTAAAAGTTCACCATATTTTGCATCAAAAATCAATTTAACAAACCCGTCTTTCGCTCCAGCAGCGCTCGCTTTACCGGAAGCGGAGAATGGGAATTTACCAATTTTTAATTCATAACCCGCTTCTTTGGCAGCTTCTTCTGTCATTCCAACAGATCCAATTTCTGGAGAAGCATAAGTACAACCAGGGATATTTCCGTAATCTAAAACATCAGGATTGTGTCCAGCAATTTTCTCAACACAAATTATTCCTTCTGCAGAAGCAACATGCGCTAAGGCTGCAGTTGGGATTACGTCACCAATAGCATAGTAACCTGGCATATTTGTTTGGTAGTAATCGTTAACTAAGATACGACCTCTATCTGTAACAATTCCAAGTTCTTCTAAACCAATATTTTCGATGTTTGCTTCAATTCCAACAGCTGAAAGAACAACGTCGCATTCGATTTTTTCTTCACCTTTGGCAGTTTTTACAGTAACAACACATCCTTTACCAGAAGTGTCAACTGATTCAACTGATGAATTTGTTTTTATCTTAATTCCAGATTTCTTGAATGATTTCTCTAATTGCTTAGAAACATCTTTATCTTCGATAGGAACAATGTTTGGTAAATATTCTACTATTGTAACTTCTGTGCCGATGGCATTATAGAAATAAGCAAACTCAACTCCAATTGCACCAGAACCAACAACAACTAATTTCTTAGGCTGCGATTTTAATGTCATTGCTTCTCTATATCCAATCACCTTCTCTCCATCTTGTTTCAAGTTTGGTAATTGACGCGATCTAGCACCGGTAGCAATAATAACGGCTTTGCTTGCCGCATATTCAGTAGTTTTTCCTTTATCGTCTGTTACTGCAACCTTTTTGCCAGCCTTAACAACACCTGTTCCAGAAAGAACATCAATCTTGTTTTTCTTCATTAAGAACTGGATACCTTGACTCATACCATTGGCAACGCCACGACTTCTGTCAACCATTGCGCCGAAATCAGCACTTGCATCTTTTACATTGATACCATAATCACTTGCGTGAGTTAAGTATTCAAAAACATTAGCACTTTTTAAAAGAGCCTTTGTTGGGATACATCCCCAGTTCAAACATATTCCACCAAGTGATTCACGCTCAACTACGGCAGTTTTCATTCCTAATTGTGAAGCTCTAATGGCAGTAACGTATCCACCAGGTCCACTTCCAACAACAATAATATCGTAACTCATAATATTCAAAAATTGATAACTGCGAAGATAATGAATTATTCGAAAGATTCACGATTTAAGCCACGAAGACGTGCTTGATTTTAATTAGTAACAAATTGTGCAAAAAACTTTAATAAAAGAACACCATCTGTTTGTGCCTACTGCATTATTATCTGTAATTTTGCAACATCATTATAAGATTATGGAAAGCACAATATCTCAAGAAGCAACATTAGATCAGGCAGTAGAACTAGGTTTACGTCCTGAAGAATTTGAAATGATCAAAGGGATCTTAGGAAGAACTCCAAACTTTACAGAAACTGCGGTTTACTCTGTGATGTGGTCGGAGCACTGTTCGTATAAGAATTCGATTCATTGGTTAAAACAACTACCTAAAGATGGACCTCACATGCTTGTGAAAGCTGGTGAAGAGAACGCAGGTTTAGTTGATTTAGGTGATGGTATCGGTTGTGTGTTCAAAATTGAATCACATAATCACCCTAGTGCATTAGAGCCTTATCAAGGTGCTGCAACAGGAGTTGGAGGAATTAATCGTGATATTTTCACGATGGGTGCTCGGCCAATTGCTCAAATGAACTCATTACGTTTTGGTAATATCGAAAAAGATAGAACTAAATGGCTAGTGAAAGGTGTTGTTAAAGGAATTGGTGATTACGGAAATGCATTCGGTATTCCAATCGTTGGTGGAGAGGTGTTCTTCGATGATTCTTATAATACGAATCCATTGGTAAATGCATTCTCTGCAGGTATCATGGATCCGTCAAAAGTTATTTCGGCTACTTCGGCTGGACCAGGTAATCCAGTTTTTATTGTTGGTTCGTCAACAGGTAAGGACGGTATTGCAGGAGCTGCTTTCGCTTCTAAAGATATTACAGAAGAATCTGCAGATGATTTACCATCTGTTCAAGTAGGAGATCCTTTCATGGAGAAATTGTTGCTTGAGGCTACTATGGAACTTGCTGAAACTGACGCAATTGTTGGTATGCAAGATATGGGAGCAGCAGGTATTACGTGTTCTTCTTGTGAAATGAGCGCTGCTGGTGATAATGTTGGAATGGATATCAACCTTGATTTAGTTCCGACACGTCAAGAAAACATGCTTCCATACGAGATTTTGCTTTCTGAGTCTCAAGAAAGAATGTTAGTCGTAGTTAAAAAAGGTCAAGAAAAAGTAGTAAAAGATATTTTTGATAAATGGGATTTACATGCTGAGGAAATAGGTGTTGTAACAGAAGGTGGACGTGTTCGCTACATGATGGGAGGTGAAGTTGTAGGAGATGTTCCTGCAGAATCTCTTGTTTTAGGGGGAGGCGCTCCAGTTTACCAAAGAGAGTATTCTGAGCCTGCATATTACCAAGAGTTTAAAAAATTCAATATTGATGATATTCCTCAACCTGAGGATTTAAAAGACGTTGCATTTAAATTATTGCAACATCCAAATATCGCATCTAAAAAATGGGTGACTGAGCAATATGATTCAATGGTAGGTACTCGAACAATGACGACTAATCGTCCATCTGATGCTGGTATCTCAAATATTAAAGGAACAAACAGAGCTTTGGCAATGTCAGTAGATTGTAATTCACGTTATGTGAATGCTGATCCTGAAGTTGGAACAATGATCGCTGTATCTGAAGCTGCTAGAAATATTACTTGTGCAGGTGGAAATCCTAGTGCAATTACAAACTGTCTAAACTTTGGAAACCCATACAACCCAGAATCTTACTGGCAATTTGTTGGTGCAATTAAAGGAATGTCTGCGGCTTGTTTGAAATTTGAAACTCCAGTAACAGGAGGAAATGTGTCATTCTACAACCAATCTGTTATTGACGGGGTAGAGGTGCCAGTTTTCCCAACTCCTACAATCGGTATGATTGGTATTGTTGAGGATAAAGAGAAGGTAATGACATTGGATTTTAAAGATAAAGGAGATTTAATCTTCGTTATTGGGAATTCTCATAACGACATTTCATCATCTGAATATTTAGTGTCTTATCATGGGGTCAAAGCTTCTCCTGCTCCTTATTTCAATTTGGAGGAAGAGTTTGCGATGCAACAAACCGTAAAAGGATTGATTCAAGAAGGTTTAATCAATGCAGCTCATGACATCTCTGACGGAGGTTTATTTGTTACATTGACTGAAATGGCAATTCCAAGAGAACTTGGTTTTGATATCGTTACTGACTCTGAAGTAAGAGAAGATGCTTTCTTATTCGGTGAAGGTCAAGGTCGCGTTATTGTTACTGTAAATGAAGATCAAGAAGACGATTTCTTAGAGACAATGATGACTTCTGGTACGCCGTTTACTTTATTAGGACATGTAACTAAAGGTAAGATGATGGTAGATGATGAACACTTTGGTTTCATCGCAGAAGCAAAAGGCTTATTTAACAATGCACTTGCGAAGCACTTTGAAAATTAGTAGATTCGAAGTCTAACAATCACGAATGGAATATAATACGTCAAGACCCAAAATGCTTCTTCCTGAATATGGAAGAAACGTACAGAACATGATTGCTCACGCAATGGAGATCGAAGATCGTGAAGAGAGAAATCGTGCTACTCAAGCTATTATTGAGGTAATGGGACAATTGAATCCTCACCTGCGTGATGTAGATGATTATCGACATAAGTTATGGACACACTTGTTTATTATGTCAGATTTTAAATTGGATGTTGATTCACCATATGAAATTCCAAAGCGAGAAAGTCTTGAGGAAAAGCCTGAAACAATGGAGTATCCGAAAAGTAAGATTCGCTATGGGCATTATGGTCAGTACACGGAAAAGATTCTTCGTGATTCCAAGAATATAACAGACGAAAAAGAAGCGGAATATCTTTCTTCAGTGATGGGGAATTTTATGAAAAAACAGTTTTTAACGCATAACAATACTGCCGTTGAAAATACAGTAATCGCTGAAAAACTTTCTGAACTTTCTAATGGTAAATTGAAAATTGAAAATCCAGATGAAGATTTAACAAGTACAAATCAACTGTTAAAGACTTTAGGACTTCAAAACAATAATAATAACAACAATAGAAAGTCGAATAATAACAATCGTAAGAAACAGTTTAAGAAGAAACAGTATAAAAAGTAATCAATGGCTTCATTTGAAATTCATGGCGGTAAGCCACTTAATGGTGAATTAATTCCACAAGGTGCAAAAAATGAGGCTTTACAGGTCTTGTGTGCTCCTCTTTTAACTCCTGAAAAGGTAACAATATCTAATATTCCAGACATCGTTGATGTAAATAAACTAATTGGTTTGTTACAAGCAATGGGAGTGAAGATTGAAAAAGTGGAAAAAGGAACGTACATTTTTCAAGCGAAAGACGTTGATCTTGATTATTTACAAACTGAGGACTTTAAAAATAGAGCAAGCTCGTTAAGAGGTTCTGTAATGATTGTTGGGCCATTATTAGCTAGATATGGAGTTGGTTATTTGCCGAAACCAGGTGGAGATAAAATTGGTCGTAGAAGATTAGATACTCACTTTACTGGTATGATGAGCCTCGGTGCTAAGTTTAATTACGATGCGGGGGAACATTTTTATGCTGTAGAAGGAAAAAAATTAAAAGGAGCGTACATTCATATGGATGAAGCTTCAGTTACAGGTACTGCTAATATTGTTATGGCAGCAGTAATGGCAGAGGGGGAAACAACAATTTATAACGCAGCTTGTGAGCCTTACTTGCAACAGCTTTGTAAAATGTTGAATTCGATGGGAGCTGATATCTCTGGTATTAGTTCAAATATGCTTACAATTAAAGGGGTTAAGAAATTAGGTGGTTGTTATCACAGAATTTTACCTGATATGATTGAAATCGGTTCTTTTATCGGTCTTGCTGCAATGACTCAATCTGAAATTACAATTAAAGATGTGAGCTGGGAAAATCTTGGGATTATCCCAACGATCTTTGGTCGATTAGGAATTAAATTGGAACGAAGGGGGGATGATATTTTCGTCCCTGCACAAGATAGTTACGAAATAGAAACATTTATTGATGGTTCTATCATGACGATTTCTGATGCGCCTTGGCCAGGATTTACTCCAGATTTGCTTTCTATTGTTTTGGTTGTTGCAACTCAGGCCAAAGGTTCTGTGTTAATTCACCAAAAAATGTTTGAATCGCGTTTGTTCTTCGTGGATAAATTAATCGATATGGGAGCGCAAATTATCTTGTGTGATCCGCATAGGGCAACAGTTATCGGATTAGATCGTAAATATGACTTAAGAGGTATTCAAATGACTTCTCCTGATATTAGAGCAGGGGTTTCGTTATTGATAGCTGCGCTTTCGGCAAAAGGAAAGAGTGTTATTCATAACATTGAACAGATTGATCGAGGTTACCAAGACATCGATATTCGTTTAAATAATTTAGGTGCTGACATCAGAAGAATAGGTTAATGAGATTCGTATTGTTTTTTACGGCAGTTGTGCTATTGAGTTTCGGTCTTTCTTCGGTTCCAAGTAAAGGTGACCTAGCACCAGAAATTGAGCTAAAATCTCCTAAAGGGAAAACAATCAAACTTTCAAAACTGAAAGGGAAGGTCGTTTTAGTTGATTTTTGGGCTTCTTGGTGTGGACCGTGTCGTCGCGAGAACCCAAATGTTGTTGAAGCATACGAAAAGTATAACAAATCGAAATTCACTACAGGTAAAGGGTTTGAGGTGCTGAGCATTTCACTTGATCGTAAAAAAGAACCCTGGATAGAAGCTATTAAGAAAGATGGTTTAATCTGGAAGAATCATGCTTGGGATAATGA
>JBFHHS010000112.1:0-8829 GCA_041596895.1 Crocinitomicaceae bacterium
AATGTCTTTAGATGTTTGTGCATTGGAAATGAATATTGCAAAAAGAATTGCAAGAAAATTAAATGTCTTAGTCATTTTAGCGTAGTATTTTTGATTTAGCCTCTTAAAACAAGGATTATACCAAAACAGGTTAAATCCTAGCAAGAATCAAATTTAGTAAAAAGAATAGCTTGATTTTCTAAGAATGATTCTAAAAAACATTCCTAATTTTGGTGAAATGGAAGTAATAACTTTTATACGAACGCTAGATTACAAGACATCTTCACTGGCTGCATTGACAAATGATTTAGCTGAAAATGGATATTTGAATATAAATGGTTCTTCTTATACAGAGGAAGAGGTTGAGGAGTTAATAAGACCATTAATCGAAACCAATATTTCATATACACAAGAGGGATTTGGATCTTGTGGAATAAATAGAGATGGAAATCCTTGTGGTGACGCAAGTGACTATTAACAATGAAAAAAGCCTTCAGTGAAAACTGAAGGCTTTTTTATAGCAATAAGCTAGTAAATTAAATTTTTACGATTTTAAACTCTGTACGACGGTTCATTTCATGATCTTCTTCGGAACATTTTACACCATCTTTACATTTATTAATCAATTGTGATTCACCATATCCTTTACCAAAAATTCGCTCTGGATTATTGATGCGAGACTTAATGTATTCTGCTGATGCTTTTGCTCTTGCATCTGACAATTTAATGTTTGCGGCAGAAGAACCACGACTATCCGTATGAGAACCCAACTCAATTTCTAAAGTTGGATTTTCATTCATAACCTTAACAATCTTATCTAGTTCAATTGCTGCGTGAGGGCGGATTGTTGATTTTCCTAAATCGAAATATATTGGATTAACTTCAATTAAATCTTCAAGCTTAGTAACACCCGCGTTAATTCTATCCATTCTTAAATCAGACTCAACGGCTAAATCATACACACCTTCTTTATCTAAAAGACGTTCATATGGTCTAGCGATTGTTAAATAACCATCAGCTTCTACTAGAATTTCATAATTCAGGCGTTCTTGTAATGACTTGTTTTCAATTCCGGAAATGAATTTACCTTTGTCATCAGTATCAATTGTTTTGGCAGCACCGGTAGTTTTATCCACAATCTTAACATGAGCATTTGGAATTGGTGCACCCGTTTTCTTGTCAGTCACTAACCCTGCTAAAGAAATTCCAGGATCTTTTACAATCTGTAAGTCTTTTATAATTTGAGTTTCTTTAACCGAGGAAAAAGTTTCTTTTGTATCGAAATAACGATCTTTCTTTGTCGTTAGATCATACATTTTGTTGGCTTCAATATTGAACATGTATGCACCATCCGCACCTGTCGTAGCACTAGCCAATTGATTACCATCTTTATCCAATAAAAATACTTGTGTGTCATCCATTATCACACCATCTAAATCAGTAATAACCCCTTTGATATAGTTAACGATTTCAAATTTTTTCGAATTAGTAAAATAATAGATGTCATCATTACCTTGTCCGCCTTCCCTGTTAGAGCAGAAGTATCCAGAACTATGATCACTCGTTAAGATGAAGGAAAAATCATCAGCAGACGAATTTACGGGTGCTTCTAAATGTTCAATATCACCTTGCAAATGTGCCAAGTATACATCTAAACCACCAAGTCCACCTTCATGACCATTAGATGAAAAGAATAGCATACCATCCTTGTGCAAGTATGGAAACATTTCGTTTCCTGCGGTATTGATTTTAGCTCCGGCATTTTGAGGAACTCCCCATCCTTCATCTGTTTTATGTACAAAATAAATGTCAGTTCCACCATATCCACCTGGCATGTCAGAAGTAAAGTACATCAATTCACCATCACTAGAAAGTGCTGGATGTCCAACTGAATAAGCAGGATTATTAAATGTCACTAAGTATGGCTCAGTCCATTTATCACCCTCCAAACGAGAAGTTACAATGTTTAATTTTTTCACTCCTTTAGCATCATAATGATTTTGAGTGAATGCCATAAATGAACCGTCTTTTGTAAAAGAAGCAGGACCTTCATTGTACTTCTTGTTGAAGCTCCTTTTGAAATGCTTAGAACCTTCTAATTCTCCTCCATAAGTTTGATTTGCAATTTGTAAATCGAAATATGGTAAGTTATTTGTTTCCCAAACACGTCTTACAAATGAACTTTTATCTCGTGTAGTAGCGTAAACAACTTGTTCATGATAAAAAGTAGGTCCGATGTCAGAATGATTTGTGTTCAATTCTAAATTCGTTACTTTAAAACGTTCATCTTCACCAGCAAAAAGAATTCCGCTGAAAACCAATAATGATATAAATAATATATTTTTCATCTTTTCTAATAATTAAAAGTAACGAGGAGAGATAATGTCTTTATTACCCTTGTAGAATAAATCATAACGAAGCATGACCTCATGAGAGCCATAGTTGTACGTGAATGTTTTATTTCCATACGACCAATCGAATGAATAACCTACTCTAAAGTTTTCTTTAAACGTATATCCAACTAGAATTCCAATTGCATCGTTTGATCTCCACATTCCACCTAATTCAAGTTTTTTATTCATAACGAACATAGCTGTTAGGTCAACTTCCATTGGTGTTCCAATTGTAGTTTTAACAAATGTAGAAGGCTTCAATTCAACTTGTTTACTTAGTCTAATTGCCGTTCCTGCTGTAAAATAAAAATGTTGAAACTCTCTTGCACCTAATGCATCACTTGCATCATTACGGTTTGTCATATTTTGTTCTAGAACTCTAGGAACAGATGCTCCAAGGTAAAACTTATCGTTGGTGTAAAGTAATCCAAATCCAACATCAAATAAGTAATCAGATGTGCTCGCATTATCTATAGCGTAATCACCAGATTCAGCAGCGGCCAATCCAGTGATACTTCTATTGTACAAAGTAACTCCACCTTTAATACCAAAAGCTAACTTGTTTTTTTCATTTATTTTTAAACGGTAAGCCAAATCTAGATTTCCCGTAAAAGCATTTTCTGGTCCAATATTGTCATTACGTAATGAAACGCCAATTCCCATGTGTTCACCAAAAATGGGTGCATTTAACGTTAGGGTTTGTGTCATTGGCGCACCATCAAATCCTACCCATTGACTTCTATGAAGTAAGGTTGTCGTCATTACACCTCTGTTTCCGGCATAAGCTGGATTCACAGACATTGTGTTGAATGCATAATGCGTAAACATTGCATCTTGCTGCGCAACACCGGTAAAGGCAAGTAAAGCAAGTATCGCTGATGTAAATAGTTTTTTCATTCTATTGATTTTAAAATACTTCAATTGAAGCAAATGTTTTATTAAGTACTAAAATTCTTATCGAGTTAAATAGATGTATCCCGTTTTTGGGTCTTCACCATTTCCTAAGTCAAGGATGTAAAAATAGGTTCCATCTGGAAGTTCTCCAGAGTTAAGTTCAAATCCAATCTCACTTGTTCCGAACCAATCATTTTGGTAATAGTCAGCTTCATAAACTAAGTTACCCCATCGATTAAATATTTTCAGATTATTTTCTAAGTATGCAAATATCCCATTGATCACGAAGTAATCATTTACGCCATCATAATTTGGTGTGAAAACTTCCGGAATCATTAACTCACAAGATTCAGGGTCTAAGTGGTCTGGAATACCGTTGATATTACAGTCGTCATCAATACCATTCTCATCTTCATCATATTCATCTGAAGTTAAAACTCCGTCTTCATCATCATCTGGATCTTGAAAATCAGGAATGCCTAAGTTGTCTGTGTCAGGTAAAGGGTAAGGGTTAGATTCTTGCTCATCGTTCATTCCATTTAGGTTAGAATCTAAGAAATCATCGACCATACCGTCTCCATTTGAATCAGAACCACCAGCCTCTATGATGTCATTTACACCATCGTTGTCTGAATCCAAATCTAAAACGTCAGGAATTCCATCTTGATCGGTATCTCCATTATTTGATGCTGTTGCATTTTCATCGTCATCTGAGATTCCATCGTTATCATCGTCAAGGTCAAATACATTTACAATACCATCTAAGTCAGAATCGGGAGAAACAACAAAAGTGATAGTATCTGTAACACATTCAAAAGGCAGACCGTCATCACATACATCGTAAGTTACAATTTCAATTCCTTCCCATCCAGCAGGAGGAGCGTATGAAAGTGTACCATCCGTATTCATAATAATAACACCACCATTAGGCGTTGTATATGGGAAAGTTGGGTTTGTAACAGCTAAATTATCATTTTCAATATCAGAATTGTTTGCCAAGACATCAATTGAAGGTATGGTAACATCAGGATCTGTAAATACCATTTCATTTCCTCCTAGAGGTGCATCATTAACGCAGTTAACAATGATGAAAAGAGTATCTATAATAACCTCTATTCCATCTGTTACTTCGTAAGCTACCGTGTCGGTACCACAATAGTTAGGCAGTGGTGTATATGTAATTGTATTGTTGCCGTTGTCGACATATGTACCTCCTCCAGTGGTTGTAAAGTTACCCATAGAAAGATTGTCCCCATCTATATCAGAATTGTTTGCCAATAGATTTTGTGAAGTTGTTGCTGTAGCATCTTCATCAATTATCATTGTTTCATTTCCGCCAGTTGGAGCATCATTAATACAGTTTACAGTAATAACTAGCATATCCGTTGTCGTCAACATTCCATCTGAAACATTATAGAATACAGTATCCGTTCCACAAAAGTCAGGGAAAGGCGTATAATCAAATGTTCCGTTTCCATTATCTGTGAAAGTTCCATTGGCCGGATTAGTGTTTGAAGTAATGGAAATAGGGTCACCTTCAGCGTCGGAATTGTTAGCTAACAAATCAACGGTTGTAGTTGCTGGATCATCTTCATCCACAGTCATAGTTTCATTGCCGTTACTTGGTGCGTCATTGATACAATTGATTGTCAAAAACAACGTATCTTGAATGACCGCTATACCATCAGAAACATTATAGACAATTGTGTCCACACCGCAATAATTTAACGCTGTATAATACCCAATAAAACCATTTAAGTTATTCACAATAAATGTCCCAGGAACTGAACCTGAAATTGCCGAAATTGACAATGGGTCACCATCTGCATCGAAATTGTTAACGATCAAACTACCGATTGTTGCAGGCGCAAAGGCATCTTCATCAATAGTTAAATACTCGTTACCATGAGTTGGGGCCGTATTTTGACCGTTTAACGCGAAAAACACTCCAAACATAAAAAACAATCCTAAGACATGTTTGGAAGGTAATTTTGTCACAAATAATCTATACATTTTTTCTGTATTTAATATAGTGGTTAAGACTTCATTTTTATGCGTGTGCACATGAAGCCCATTTAATCAAAAACAATGATACGATATTTATTATGAATCATCTTTTTATGAACGTAGACTTGTTGAATTCGACATGTATTTCGTTGAATTTGGTATTTTTCTTAAGTTTTAGTGCGCATTTATTAATCGAATTTAGAACTACACAGATAAAATAAAATTAAGATGAAATGAAGCGGTTTTTAATGTTTTAAAAGGTGAGTTTCTAGATTAAGCCCATAATTTTTATCATTTTTTTTTGTCAAAAGATTGGCTTATTTCTTTGTTGAATGAGTATTATGGAATTGATAGATCGAAACTATTCATTTCGAGGAATTATTGATCTTTGCTCCAACCAATTACTATTTTTCTACGTTCAATAATTTTGAATGCAAAGTATGTTGTTCCGTAAAGTTCTAATTATTAACTTTACGATTCTAAAAATTAAAATGCAATTATGAAAAAGATTTACTTAAGTATCTTATCACTAGCTGTGGTTATGGGGGCAAGCGCTCAGCAAACAGCATATGTGACTAAGCACGGGAACAGTGGTTCCACAAACTCAAATCAGGTTAAACCTACTTACAATGTTGAAAAAGCAGCTGTAGTTTGGTCTGATGATTTTTCTACTCCAGCGAACTGGACAATGACTAATACAGGTGCTGAGGCAGTTGATTGGACAATTGAAACAGATCCATCTGCAGGTATTCCTAATGCTGCTGCAGCGTTAAACCCATTTATGAGTGCATCAGCTGCCAATGGTTTTGCTGTTATTAACTCGGATGGAGCTCCAGGAAATGCTGATGGAAATGGTGCGATCGTTGCACAAATTACTACAGCTACTGCGATTGATTTAACTGCAACGCCAAATGCAATTTTAAGATTTAGCCATAACTACAGATGGTGGCAAGAATCTAGAGTTGTTAGAGTTTCTGGTGATGGTGGTACAACTTGGACTGAATACCCAATGACTTATACAGTTGCAAGTGGTAATACTTTCCCAAATGGTAACCCTTACCCAAATAATCAAAACTCTGATAACCCACAAGTAGAGGTTATTAATATTTCTGCTGTTGCTGGTGGATCAAACAATGTTTTAATTCAATTCGCTTATGATGACGCAGATTTCTGGGGATGGTACTGGGCTGTTGATGATGTTGAGATTTTAGAGCAACCTACTGATGATATTCAAGTATTGTCTGCTTGGTTCTCTGGAACTACTAACGGTGGTACTGAATATGGAAGAACTCCTTTGGATCAAATTGATACTGATTATTTGTTAGGAGCTGAAGTATATAACTTCGGTGTTAATGATCAAACTGGTATTGCATTAGCGGTTGATTATAACTCTGCTGCTATTACTTCTGCAAGTACGGCTACAATGGTTGAATCTGATTCTACTATTTACATGGAGTCTACTGAAACACCAACATTAGCTGTTGGAATGTACAATGGTACTTATACTGCTATTTCAGCAATGGAAACTGGAGGTGCTGAATTCGGAAACAACGTTTATGAAAGAAACTTTGAAATCACTACAGATGTGTATTCAATTGATGGATTAGGTAACCAACCAGCTTCTACATTAACTACAGCTACTATCGGTACGGCTTCTTTTA
Organism: Crocinitomicaceae bacterium; assembly: GCA_041596895.1. Lineage (GTDB taxonomy): Bacteria > Bacteroidota > Bacteroidia > Flavobacteriales_D > Crocinitomicaceae > UBA4466. Next base: position 6,935 of record JBFHHS010000112.1, read on the forward strand.
CTGATGCTGAAGATGGATTAGTTGTTGCTGCACTTTACCAATTCAAAAATGCAAGTGACGTTTCTGGTATTAGAGTAATGTTAGATGCTAATTCGGTTGCTGGTGGTGAGATTTACGGTTCTATTAAAGATACTGCAACTTTCTGGGCTTCTGATATGACGTCTTTATTTAATACTTCAGTTGGAACTGTTACAGCTACTGATATTTCTAATGGATACATCGACGTATGGTTCCCATCTGTGATTAACTTAACTCCTGGTGTTTATTATGCTGCTGTTGAGTTATACTCTAACGCAAATGCTTCAGATGTAGTAATTGTTGATGACGTTACTGTTGCTCAACCTTCTACTTCTTCTGCAATTTATATTCCTGGTGACCAATCTTATACTAACGGTACTGGTATCGGTGTTCGTATGTTGACTGGAAACGGATGGGGTGTTGGAATCGAAGAAAATACTTTAGAAGGTGTTTCTATCTATCCTAATCCTTCTCAAGGAATTGTTAACGTTTCTAACGATAACAATGCTTCTAATGCAATCGTTGTTTACGATATGTTAGGACAAGTTATTTTAACAAAAGAAGCTACTACTGCTACAACTCTTGATTTATCAGGAAATGGTACTGGAGTTTACTTAGTTGAAGTATCTAACGATAACGGATCAATTGTTGAAAGAGTTGTGATTAAATAATCATTTCTTTGAACAGAGTCTTTTAAGACTTATTCGATATATTGAAAGGGAGTAGCTTAGCTACTCCCTTTTTTTATTGTCTAATGACAACTTTAATTATTTTTGTACAAAATTTATGACAATGAAAGCATATGTATTCCCTGGTCAAGGAGCTCAATTCTCAGGAATGGGTAAAGACTTATACGAAAATTCGTCCGTTGCTAAAGAGATGTTTGAAAAAGCAAATCAAATTTTAGGATTTGATATTACAAAAATCATGTTTGAAGGAACAGCGGAAGAGTTAAAAGAAACAAAAGTAACTCAACCAGCTATATTTTTACATTCAACAATTTTGGCTGCAACTTTAGGTGATTCATTTCAGCCTGATATGGTTGCTGGACATTCTTTGGGTGAATTGTCTGCATTAGTAGCAAACAAGACATTGAGTTTTGAAGATGGACTAAAATTGGTTTCTAAGCGTGCTCTTGCAATGCAAGATGCTTGTGAAGTTGAACCATCTACTATGGCCGCAATTATTGGTCTGGACGATAACATTGTTGAAGATGTGTGTGATGCAATTGATGGAGTCGTTGTTGCTGCCAATTATAATTGTCCTGGTCAATTGGTTATCTCTGGTTCTGTTCCTGCAATTGAGGAGGCGTGTGCCAAGCTAACTGAAGCTGGTGCAAGAAGAGCATTGGTTCTACCAGTAGGTGGAGCTTTTCATTCGCCTTTGATGGAACCTGCTCGTGAAGAGTTAGCAGCTGCTATCGATTCAACTGAGTTTAATACTCCTGTTTGTCCTGTTTATCAAAATGTAGTTGCCAGTGCTGTCTCTGATCCTATTGAGATTAAGAAAAACTTGATGGCGCAATTGACAGCTCCTGTTAAGTGGACTCAAACCATGAAGGCAATGATTGCAGACGGTGCAACAGAAGTTGTTGAGGTTGGTCCAGGTAAGGTATTGCAAGGCTTATTTAAAAAGGTAGATCGACAATTCCCATGCTCTAGCGCTGAAATGGCCTAGGTATAATTTATATTTATTAAGAACTCTCAACTATGTTGGGAGTTTTTTTTTGTTCTTTTTTATGGAATCCGGATTACTGAGGCATCTTAGAAGTAAGAGTTCAAACTTAAATTAGAAATTATGAGAAATTTAGTAATGATGATGGCCATTTTGATGACAGGAAGTTTATTCGGTCAAGGTGCACTAGGAGAAGTGATGGG
>JBFHHS010000113.1:0-8726 GCA_041596895.1 Crocinitomicaceae bacterium
AAATATCAACGGGTTATAGTTTATGAACTATAACCCGTTTTTATTCAAACATATGCTCAATTTAATTTCTGAAATCAACTCAAAAGTCGTTAAATTCAGTTATCTTTAATAGTATATGTTTACATATTCCCAATACACTAAAAACGTCTAAAAATTGATTGAAGATTTAAAACTTTGGCTATCCGAACACCCTGCAACTACTAATATTTTAAAGTATTTAGTATGGATATTTCTTGTATTTGCTCTAGTGGCATGGATACGACGAATTTTAAAGAAAAAACTTCCTGACAATTCAATGAAATACAAATCTCAAAAAGGAATTGAGATTATGGGATATTTCTTAGTCATTTTGATTACAATTTCATATTTCACAGGAAGCATTAAAGATTTTGGTTTAGCAATAGGATTATTAACAGCTGGAATCACTATTACATTACAAGAACTCATCCTTAGTATTGCGGGATCCTTTTACATCTTTTTTGTAAAAGTTTATAAACCCGGTGATCGTATCGAGATCAATGGAATTAAAGGTGATGTCATTGATATTGATAGTATTTATACTACAATGATGGAGATTGGAGAATGGGTGTCAAGCGACAATTATACTGGGCGTATCGTAAAACTAAGTAACGCATTCGTTTTTAAAGGACCTGTTTATAATTATTCGCAAGATTTTCCATTCGTTTGGGATGAATTTAATCTTCCTATTCGCTATGGTTCCGACATGGAGTTAGCAAAAAAAATCATCATCGAAGTTGCGCAAGATAAACTTTCTGGATACGTACAAGAATCAATAGCTGATTGGAAAGGAGTTGTCGAAAAATACTACATAGAAGATGCTCAAGTCGACCCAACTCTCGCCATTACCATGACGGATAACTGGACACAAATGAATCTTCGCTATATCGTTGATTATAAAAAGAGACGATATGTTAAACACCTTTTAAATGAAGAAATAGGTCGCAAAATTGAAGCAACAAATGGAGCAGTCATTCTTGCCTCTGCAACTTTTGAAGTGGTAAGTATCCCTACAGTAAAAATAGAGAAGTAAACCTACCAAGTGGAAATCGAACTTCACCTGAATAGATATAGATATTATCTATCAACAAATAGATAATATTTAAAATAACTATGTCGCTTCACACATACCTTTGATTTAGAAATTTATCAAATAATTAACTAATTTAAAGATGAAGAATTTATTCGTCGTAACCAGCCTATTGCTATCCTTTACGGTAATTGGGCAAAATAACAACACTAACATGAGCAAATGTCCTGTAAATCATGGTGGCGGAGACCAACAAAACAATCCGCACGCTGCAAACAACTCAAGTGCTGAAACAAGTATGCACAAAGAAAAAACAACCAACCGAGAATGGTGGCCAAACCAATTGGACTTAAGTGTGCTAAGACATCATTCAAACTTATCCAACCCAATGGGTGATAATTTTGACTATAGAAAATCTTTTACACTATTAGAATACGACTCACTAAAAAGTGATTTGCGTAATTTAATGACCGACTCTCAAGACTGGTGGCCAACCGATTTTGGTAATTATGGCCCTCTCTTCATTCGCATGGCATGGCACAGTGCAGGAACTTATCGAACAGGAGATGGACGTGGTGGTGCTTGTGAAGGTCAACAACGTTTTGCTCCGCTTAATAGCTGGCCTGACAATGGAAACCTCGACAAAGCACGAAGACTTTTATGGCCAATCAAACAAAAATATGGTAGCAAGATTTCATGGGCTGATTTAATGATTCTTACAGGTAATGTCGCTCTTGAATCAATGGGATTTGAAACAATTGGTTTTGCTGGTGGTCGTGCCGACGTTTGGGAACCAGAAAGCAATGTATATTGGGGATCAGAGAGTAAATGGTTAGATGACAATCGTTATTCTGGTGAGCGCGAATTAGAAAATCCATTGGCCGCTGTTCAAATGGGATTGATATATGTAAATCCAGAAGGTCCAAATGGTGTACCAGACCCAAAACTAGCTGCACATGACATTCGAGAAACATTTGGAAGAATGGGAATGAATGACGAAGAAACTGTTGCTTTAATTGCAGGTGGTCACACACTTGGCAAAACACATGGTGCCGGTGATGCATCGCTAGTTGGAGCGGAGCCAGAAGCAGCACCTATTGAAGCGCAAGGTTTTGGTTGGAAAAGCGATTACAAATCAGGAAAAGGAAAAGACGCTATTACTTCTGGACTAGAAGTTACTTGGACCTCTACTCCTACCGAATGGAGTCATCAATTTTTCTCAATCCTTTTTGAAAATGAATGGGAATTAACAAAGAGCCCAGCCGGCGCACATCAATGGGTTGCAAAAGACGGTGGTGAAATTATTCCAGATGCTTTTGATTCTGAAAAACGTCACTTACCAACAATGTTGACAACTGACCTTTCATTGAGGTTCGACCCGATTTACGAGAAGATATCGAGAAACTTCTTGAATAACCCTGATGAATTCAACAAAGCGTTTGCTCAAGCATGGTTTAAACTAACTCATCGTGATATGGGACCAAAATCTTTATACTTAGGACCTGAGGCTCCTTCTCAAGACTTTATTTGGCAAGATCCAATTCCATCCTTAAATCACGAAGTTATAGACGAGGCTGATATTAAAATGCTAAAAAACACAATCCTTAATTCAAACTTAAGTATTAGTGAACTTGTTTCTACGGCATGGGCTTCTGCTTCTACATTCCGTGGTTCAGATAAACGAGGAGGTGCAAATGGTGCACGTATTCAACTCGAACCTCAAAGAAACTGGGAGGTGAATAATCCTGAGCAACTAAACAAAGTGCTGGCTACGCTAAAAGGAATTCAAAATGACTTCAATAAAAATGGAAAACAAGTCTCAATGGCAGATTTAATTGTCTTGGGAGGTTCTGCAGCTGTTGAAAAGGCAGCAAAAAATGCTGGTTTCGAGGTACAAGTGCCTTTTACTCCAGGTAGAATGGATGCAACACAAGAACAAACAGATGTTGAATCAATGGCAGTTCTAGAACCTATGGCTGATGGATTTAGAAATTATTTGAAAACGCAATACATTTTCTCTACAGAGGAATTATTGATTGATAAAGCACAACTATTGACATTAACAGCTCCTGAAATGACTGTTTTAGTTGGAGGTATGCGTTCGATGAACACAAATTTCGATTATTCAAATCACGGTATTTTCACAACAGATCGTGAAACCTTAAACAACTCTTATTTTGTTAACCTCATGTCGATGGATACAAAATGGGAAGCGTTAGATGACCAAAGAGAAATCTTCGTGGGAAAAGATCGTATTACAGGTGAAACCAAATGGACAGCGACTCGAGTTGATCTGATTTTCGGGTCCAACTCGGAACTTAGAGCTTTAGCCGAAGTTTATGCTAGTGATGATGCAAAAGAAAGATTTGTGCTTGAGTTTGTTGACGCTTGGACAAAAGTGATGAACCTCGATCGTTTCGACTTGAAATAAAATCTACACAATGGAAAAGCCGGTCACTTGATCGGCTTTTTTTTGATTTACACTTTACCTATATTTGATTCAAAATTACATCAAATCATGAATCCAAAAGTTGATAAATTTCTATTAGATGGTTGTATGCGCTGTTCATTAGGCGGTACTCCAGAATGTAAAGTTCATCAATGGATTCCTGAATTAGAGGCACTACGTCAAATTATGCTCAGTTCAGAATTGACAGAAGATTTAAAATGGGGCGTTCCTTGCTACACTTTAAATAATAAGAATATCTTAATGATTTATGCCTTTAAAGATCAGTGTTCAGTTAGTTTTATGAAAGGAGCGCTTATTAATGATCCTAAAAATTTATTAGAAAAGGCTGGTGAAAACACGCAGTCGGCTCGCGTTTTACGTTTCAAAAGTTTGAATGACGTAACTTCTATCGAAGAGGATATTAAATCGTTCATTACACAAGCCATCGAGATTGAAAAAGCAGGAAAAAAGGTTGTCGTAGAGAAAAAACCTGAACCAATTCCAATTGAACTTATTGAAAAATTTGAATCCGATGAAATATTTAAATCTGCATTCAAGGCATTAACACCTGGAAGACAGCGTGGATATATACTTCATTTTTCTCAGGCGAAACAGTCGGGTACTAGAAAGTCCAGAATTGAAAAATGCACAGCTAACATCCTTAATGGCATCGGTTTACACGACCAGTACAAATCAAAGAAAAAATAACGCATCGTTATCACCGCAAGTTTTTGAAGGTTATCAGCATCTAAAATAAAGAACCTTCAAAATTGATTTACATGAAACTCGCCCTCCTTTATTTTAATATTGCGTTCCTTGCGCTTTCTAGTTGTGGAACTTCATCATCCAATTCGAATATTGACACTTTAGAGTCAACATCGATTGAAAATGTACCAATGACAAATTCCATTGATTTTTGGAAAGATTACAGTATTTTGAGTGCCGAATACGGAACAAAAACAACGGTAGTGATCAAAGATGGAATGCGATTAATGACTACGAACGCACTTCCGAATCACGAGGTAGGAACATTTCCAAACCCTGGAAACCCAAATACTATCTCTGCCCAGAATAGGTCGTATGCTTTTCCTATTCACCCAAAACTCACAGGTGAATCGCGTTGGGCACGTGAACCAGGAGTAGCATTAAACGGCGTGAAATTTGAACCCGAAACAGCAGAACGATTTGTTTGTGAAACAGGAGAAGTTTATCGGGTGGAGGCATTCCAAAATGTGGTTGATTTTGGATTAGATCACAATCATGCACATGTTCAACCAACTGGAGCATATCATTATCATGGTGTCCCAGTAGAATTAGTAAAAAAATTAGATAAAGGAGAAGATATCATTCATGTTGGATTTGCCAAAGATGGATTTCCTATTTGTTACTCCAAAAGTGGTCAATTCAAACCGAGTTATCAATTAGCAACTAAATCAAGAACTGGGGATGCTTGTTCTTACAACAATCCAAGTCAAAAAATGACTAAAGAATTACAAGGAACGAATCCGGATGGGACCTTTGTTTCTGACTGGGATTACGTGGAAGGATTGGGACAATTGGATGAATGTAATGGGATAACTATCAACGGTCAATACACATATTTCTTAACCGATACTTATCCATACATGAGTCGCTGCTTGAAGGGTGAATTTACTGAAGAGCACGGAAAAGGACCACCTCCAAGTGAACACTCTCATCGTAGCGCTCCTAATGGAGGTCGACCGAATGGTGGAGACCATCCGCATCAGCATTAAATTAAAAAAATACAATATCAAAGGGGCTTTACATAGCCCCTTTTTTATTAATACATTTCTTATACATTAGAAATGCTGATTTTCATTAAATTAGTTCAATGAAAATTGTTTTGTTTCTTTTCTTTTTATCTCTTAAGTTCTATTTTTTAGGGCAGATTACTGACATAGAAATAAAATCACGCTTAGACAGTGTAGCGCAAGAATTTCCATCAGGCACATCCTTTTCAATTTGTTTACTTCGGAAAAATGAAATTCGATTTATTGGAGCCACGAAAGGTGACAGTCTTTTTACTCTTGCTCCACTTCAAGATTCGTCTTTTGAGATAGGATCATTGACCAAAGTTTTTACGAGCACAGTTTTGGCAGACATGGTTGTAAACCAACGTTTAAAATTGAATAAAAAGGTAAATAAAGTGTTTCCTTACAAATGGAAATCTGGAAAAAACATCCACTTTTTAAGTCTTGCCAATCACACTTCAGGCTTATACCGTATACCTTCAAATGCATTGATGTTATTTGCTCAAAACCCTAGTAATCCTTATGCGAATTATACGTATGAATTACTCGACACCTATTTAGAACACAACCTTCAACTCGAGCATGAAACAGGTAAAGTTTATTCTTATTCCAATTTAGGCGCGGGTGTACTAAGTTATGCCTTAGAGAAATACGTTCAAACAAGTTATTCTGAATTACTCAAAAAGTGTGTACTTGATAAATATGGTTTAACACAGACTGGTTATTCGTTAAAAGCTGACATCCCAGGTTACAATGCTGAAGGGGCAATTACAGATAATTGGGAGTTTAACGCTTTGGAAGGAGCTGGAGGTATCATCTCCTCTGTCTTTGAACTTTCTAAATTCGTTTCGGCTCAATTCAATGAAGACGATGAAGTCCTGGCCTTGACTAGAAAAGTAACTCACGTGATTTCAGATGAACTTTCTATTGGCCTCGGTTGGCATATCCTCAAATTAAACACATCAGATGAAACCTATTGGCACAACGGAGGAACAGGCGGATACACCTCATCTATTTCATTTAGAACATCCAACAATTCAGGAATAATAATACTTACAAATATTTCAGCATTTCATCCAAAAGCATCCTTCGTAGATGAATTTGGCTTCGCTTTATTGGATCAACTCAAAAAAAATTAAACAAGTGCGCCACCTAAATCACCACTACCCGGTCCTAAAGTAATTACCTCATTCGCAACTCGAATTAAATCTTGATTGTGTTCAATAAAAAGAATCGTATGTCCAAGTGTAATCAATTCATTAAATACGTTGACCAATTTTTTAATATCCAAAAAATGGAGTCCTGTGCTAGGTTCATCAAAAATAAATAAACATTGCCCCTTCAGCTCCAGTAGAATTTCTTTACTCAATTTTAGTCGCTGGGCTTCCCCTCCAGACAACGTATGTCCGGCTTGCCCTAACTGCAGGTGACCTAGCCCTAATTTCATTAGAACATCAAGTTGAATTTTTAATTTTGGGTCATCAAACTGAACCGAAGCTTCATTGATTGTTAATTTCAAAACCTGTCCAATCGTCAAATCATTACATCGAACATTTAGTATATTTTCATTATACCTATCCCCTTTGCAAGCATAACAAGTTAACCAAACATCACTCATAAAATCCATACTGGTTTTGATCTTCCCATAACCATTACAAGCAGGGCATTTTCCCATTTTACTTTGGTAAGAGAAATCAGCTCGTTTAAACCCTAAATCCTTGGCCTCTTTTGATTTTGCAAAGATTGATTTTAAATTCTCCAAGATTCCCGTGTATGATGCCGGTGTTGTTAGGCGGTTTGATGATATTTGCTCTTGCCCAATTAAAATCACATCATCAAATTGATCTAAACCGAATACTTTGGAACAACCAACCGATCTCTTTGCTTTCCACGAAGCAAAAAGCGCGTCACGCACTAAACTCGACTTCCCACTCCCTGATACTCCAGTAATTGCAGTAATTGAATTTGATTTGAAATCGACGTCAATATTCTTCAAGTTATTTGCGTTCGCTTGTTTTATACCAAAAGGAATGAACTCTATTGATTCTCTTATTTTAATTCTCTCTTTAGTCCGAGTTAATAACTGATACGTTACGGTTTTAGTGGCATTTTTAATCTCCTCAAATGTCCCTTGATAAACAACCTCTCCACCATCTTTTCCAGATTTAGGTCCCATTTCAATCACATAATCAGCTTCACGAATAAAAGTATCATCGTGTTCAACAACAACCACTGTATTTCCATTGGATATCAGTGTACGAAGCATTGATACAAGTACCATAATTTGAGCTTGATCTAGTCCAATGGTTGGTTCATCTAAAACATAAGTAACTCCAAACAAGTGATTCGACAATTGCCCAGAAAGGGAAATACGTTGTTGTTCTCCTCCTGAAAGTGTTTTCACAGGGCGATTTAAAGATAAATAACTTAAACCAAGATCAACCAGAGATTGCAATATGGATTTGATTGAAGGTAAAATATGATTTGAAATAGATTTAATTACTCCCTCACTTTTTTCACATGATTCATCAATTAAGCTTAACGCTTGCCCCACAGTTAAAGCCGTAAATTCTGAGATATGTTTTCCTTTAAATTTCGTTTCTAGCAATTCGGGCTTCAGTCTATTACCGTGACAAGAATAACATTCGACCTCATGCAGTAGAACTTCTAATTCACTAATATTCTTATTCTGAATGCGTCGTTGATACTCTTCATCTATTAAGTTACAAAACCCTATCCATTTGCTTTTTAATTGCTGGACTCCCGTACGCGATTTTGTTTTGAATTCCCATTCAACGTTCCATTCTTGTTCACCAATTCCATAAAGCACTGCTTCTTTTGCATCAATAGGGAGAGATTTCCATGGAAGATCGATATCCCATTGGTTCTTTTGAAAAACAGCTTTTAACACCGCTATAAATTGTCCATCTATGTTGCTAAAATACTTTACTCCTTTCTCTTGGGACAACGCTCCATCAAGTAAACTCGATTTTTCATCGACAATTATTTGATTTGGATTGCATTTTAACAAACTCCCCATTCCGTTACACGCTTCACAGGCACCCAAATGATGATTGAACGAATAATGCTGAGCTGTAAACTGACTCCCCTCATTTTGACTAATGCGCGAATACATCAATCTCAAAGAAGCATACACACCGGTCAGGGTTGCAACCGTAGACCTTTTAGAAAATTGTCCACCCTTTCGATTTATCCCAATAGCAGGACCTAACCCTTTAGTACTGGCAATTTCAGCCTCGTTATTTTGTTGAATAAAACTGCGGTTATATGTAGATAAAGACTCAATAAAACGTGTATTTGCTTCAGCGAATAAGGTATCATAAACCAAGGAAGATTTACCCGAACCAGAAACACCCGTGACCACAGTTAATTGATTTTTTGGAATGCTTACATCGATATTTTTTAGTCCATGCGTGGTGACACCATTAAGTTCAAT
>JBFHHS010000114.1:0-8705 GCA_041596895.1 Crocinitomicaceae bacterium
TAATAAATTTGGTTCTATAGATGAAATTCTAAACCTATCAATACCTTCTACTTGATCGAGTGCTTTCACGAGCTCATAAAAATTCTCGTTGCTGCCTTGACCAAAATCACCAATATTAACACCGGTTAATACAACCTCCTTTATTTCAGTTGATGCTATTTCTTCAGCTTGTTTAATAGTTTCTGCGATTGATGCGTTTCGACTTTTTCCTCTTGCTAGTGGTATCGTACAGAAGGTGCAGAAATAATCGCATCCATCTTGAATTTTCAAGAAAGAACGCGTTCGGTCACCTATGGAAAATGCCGGTACAAAATCTTTTGTCTCTTTTATACTTTCGTTCGAGATTATCGTTTCCGCATTCTTTTCCAATGATTCTATACGCTCAACAATATTAAACTTTTCGTTCGCCCCCAAAACAATATCAACTCCAGGGATAGAAGCAATTGACTCTGGTTTTAACTGAGCAAAACATCCTATAATTGCAACAAATCCATTCGGATTTATTTTCATCGCACGTTTTACAAGTTGTTTACACTTTTTATCCGCATTCTCCGTAACAGAACATGTGTTGATGACAAAAATATCAGGATTTGCATCGTAATCTACTTTTGCATATCCAGCTTCTTGAAAGCTTCTTCCTATTGTAGAAGTTTCAGAAAAATTTAGTTTACATCCAAGGGTGTAAAATGCGACTTTCTTGTATTGATTCATTGTGCGGCAAAAATACGAGAAAAACTTTGAAAAAATAGTATGAAAGTACTTATAACGGTGAATTGAATGGATATTATGTTGTTATTCATGGCTGAATTTCATTTCTTTGAAAACCAATAAATTTAAAACAGACGAAAGATGCCTATTAGAATGGTTAAAGATCCTGGGAATGATAAGCCTAGGAGAGTAAGAAGTTCGAACACAAGTAGTAGTTCCTCAAGCGGTTTAAGTGGATTAGCGGGTGGATTAGGAAACCTTGCTGGTGTGGTATTGCCTTATCTAATAAAAAAACCAAAGCTTTTAATCGTACTGATTGTATTGGCTGTTATTGGATATTTTCTTTTTGGAAGGGGATGTACCGCAGATAATAATGTAGTAAGTAGTTTGTTTAATACCGGTGGTGAATTCAATAAAGAGGTGTATGAATCTACTGAAATATATGAACCACTAGCTGATAACATTAAAAATCCATTGCCTGAGAAAGTTTCTTTAGCTAAGTACGCACCTACGCGCTTGAATCAAGGGAGACAAGGGTCTTGTGTTGCTTGGGCCAGTGCTTATGCTGCTAGAACAATATTGGAAGCTCAAAGAACAGGGGCTAATCCAAATAGCGTAAGATATAGTCCTTCGTTTATGTATAACCAGATTAGTATTGATCACAATACATGTCAAGGTTCTTATATTAAACTGGCTATGGATAACATGATGGAAAAAGGTGCGGTTCCGTTTAATGATTTTCGTTATGATGATTCAGATTGTAATCGCCAGCCGAGTAGGGCTTTAATTGCAAGTGCTTCAGCAAACAAGATTAAAGGGTTTCAACGATTGACTGAAGAAGGGCAATCACCGGTGAAAGAAATGTTGTCCATTAAACAGAATCTTTCTAAAGGTTCTCCTGTAATTATCGGAATGATGGTTGGTGGGTCCTTTATGCAAAGTATGAATGGAAAAGATGTGTGGATTCCTACAAATTCAGACTATACTAAACGTGGCTTCGGGGGACAGGCTATGTGTGTGATTGGTTATGATGATTATAAAGAAGGTGGTTCTTTTCAAATTATGAACAGTTGGGGAGAAGACTGGGGTAATAAAGGGATTGCTTGGGTACGATATACGGATTTTAAAGAGTTTAATGTTGAGTCTTATGGTTTGTACCCTATGGGCGATGCAAGTAAAAAACAAGAGAATTCATTTGATGGAAGTTTTGGGTTGGAATTAAATGATGGAAAAAAAACAATCGCTTTAAGACGTGTTGATGATATTTATTTTGAAACTGTTGGTACGGTGAATACATCGGATAAGTTTAAGGTTGAGTTTACAAATAATATAGAGTGCTATACGTATATTTTTGGTGAAGAAACAGATGGTTCAAGCTATGCTTTATTTCCATATACAAAGAAGCATTCACCATATTGTGGTATTACTGGTACCCGATTATTCCCAAGGGATTATTCGATGCAATCTGACGGCAAGGGAGGTACGGACAAAATTGCTGTGTTGGTTACTAGAAAACCAATCGATTACGAAAAAATGACAACGCAAATTAGCGCTGCTTCAGGTACAGATTATCAAACAAAAGTGAAAAACGCATTGGCTTCATTGTATGAGTCAAATGTAAGGTTCTCTGGTAATCAAGTCATTGATTTCACAACAACGACATCAGAAGATAAGGGTGTTGTTTTTGTAATTGGTGTTAAAAAATAATTGATGAAGAAAGAACTTAAGCTAGAGTATGAACAATTAACGCATTGGAACGAGCTTTCTAATGATGATCAAGTCTTGGTTCAAAAGGCTAATGATGTAATGTCGAATGCTTACGCACCATATAGTAAGTTTAAAGTCGGAGCGGCAGTTTTACTTTCAAATGATGTTATTGTAACAGGAAGTAATCAAGAGAATATTGCATACCCGTCAGGGTTGTGTGCGGAACGAGTTGCGTTGTTTTATGCCGGAGCTAACTACCCGACAGAGAAAGTTAAAACATTATGTATTGTGGCGAAAGGGGATTTGGTGCCTATAGAAACAATTCTGTCGCCTTGTGGAGGGTGTCGCCAGGTTATGGCTGAAACAGAAACAAGACAGAATCAGAAGTATCGTGTTATTCTTGTGTGCCAAAATAATGTGACCATTGTTTTTAATTCTGCATTAGACTTTTTACCGTTAGCTTTTGGTTCTTGATGAGGGTTCTTTTTCTATTTATTTTGATTATTCTATGTGCGAGTTGTGTTTCGGTGAATAATAATCCTAATCAAAATGGTTCAGTTCGTTTTGTTGATGGCGAGGAAAGGGTGCAAATGATGAAGCCTGATAAGTCAGACACAACGGAAGCTGTGTTCAGTTATAAGTATTATCAAAATTGTGATAGTGTATTTAAGGATTCTGCAAATGCACAAATTTATCAGTTTACAATAGGATTTACAGAGTCTACTCGCTCAGATTCAATCGGAGTATTATCTCCTCAATTTTTCAATTCCCAATTAAATTATTTTTATCAAATGTATTTGTCTGAAGATGGTAATTATCATTTGTGGGAAATGGAAGGTAGGGCGAAAGTTATTGATGAACGTAGGGATTTTGTTCAATTAGATTTAGGTGGTTGGACGTATACGGGAGGAGCGCATGGAAACGGTTTTTCAAAGACGGTTATTATAGATCGTAATTCAGGTAGGGTATTAAGATTAACGGACTTTATTAAAGATACGCAAGAATTGAACAAAATTGCAGAAAGTGAATTCAGAATTCTTTATGATTTAAATTCGGAGGAAAGTATCAATGAAGCAGGCTTTTGGTTTGAGAATGATCAGTTTCAATTAAATGAAAACTTCTCATTTACAGAGAGTCATATGTGTTTTTTTTATAATTCATACGAAATTGCCCCTTATTCTGGAGGACCAACATTGTTAGAAGTTCCTATTGAAAAAATTAGACACTTATTAAATGAAAAGTTTTGAGCAATAATAAATGACCTTTCTAATTATCAAATAGGGGATTGTTTGAACTAAGATTTTTATATATTTGCTCCACATTACTAAAGATTCAAAGTATGGCTGTTAACGCAGAAAAGAAACCAACAAAAAAGACACGTAAGTCAACTTCGACAAAATCTACGAAGTTCTCAAAGGAAACTTATATCAAATGGTATAAGGATATGTTATTGATTCGTAAATTCGAAGAGAAAACAGGTCAACTTTATATTCAACAAAAATTTGGTGGTTTTTGTCACTTATACATCGGTCAAGAAGCAATTGTTGCTGGTACGGCTAGTGCATGTAGAAAAGGCGATAAACATATGACTGCGTATAGAGATCACGGTCACCCAATTGCTTTAGGTACTGATCCTCGTGTTTTAATGGCTGAGCTTTATGGTCGTTCAACAGGATGTTCTAAAGGAAAAGGAGGGTCTATGCACTTCTTCGATAAAGAAGTTGGTTTCATGGGAGGTCATGGAATAGTTGGTGCTCAGATTGCAATGGGAGCTGGTGTTGGATTTGCTGAAAAATACAATGAAACTGGAAATGTTGTTTGTGTTTCAATGGGAGATGGTGCTGTGCGTCAGGGAGCATTACACGAAACATTCAATATGGCAATGGTTTGGAAGTTACCAGTGATTTTTATTATCGAGAATAACAATTACGCAATGGGAACTTCAGTGGAAAGAACAACAAACGTTACGGATTTATCAAAAATTGGCCACTCTTATGAAATGCCATCAAGATCTGTAAATGGAATGTCGCCAGAAGCTGTTCATGAAGCAATCGAAGAGGCTGCAGAAAGAGCAAGAAAAGGAGATGGTCCAACATTGTTAGATATTAGAACATACCGTTATAAAGGACATTCGATGTCTGATCCTCAAAAGTATAGAACTAAAAATGAAGTTGCTGAATGGATGGAGAAAGATCCAATTACGCATTGTCATGATGTTATTAAAGAGAATAAATGGTTGTCTGATAAAGAATTGGAAGATATCGCTGATTGGGTAAAGAATGAAGTGAAGGAGTCTGTAGAGTTTGCAGAGAATTCGCCTTACCCAGATGGAAAAGAATTATACGAGGATGTATACATGGATAAAGAGTATCCATTTATCGTTGAATATTAAGATTAATAGAAATTAGATTAGAGATGGCTGAAATTGTATATATGCCGAAGTTGAGTGATACCATGACGGAAGGAGTGGTTGCTGAATGGACAAAGAATGTTGGAGACGAAGTTTCTTCAGGAGAAGTGTTAGCTGAAATCGAAACAGATAAAGCGACCATGGAATTCGAATCATTTTATGATGGTATTTTATTACATATTGGTGTTGAAAAAGGAGCCACTGCTCCTGTTAATGCTGTTCTTGCCATTATTGGTGACAAAGGTGAGGATGTGACGAAAATTTTAGCTGAAGCTGAGAAAAATGCGCCTTCTGAAGTTAAAGAAGAACCAGCTCCTGCTCCTAAAGTGGAAACTCCAAAGCCTACACCTGCACCAGTAGTTTCTACTCCGGCACCTGTTAAGTCAACGCCAGTAGTTTCTGTTTCTGATTCTAATGGTAGAGTTTTCGCTTCTCCACTTGCTAAAAGTATGGCAAATGAAAGAGGAATTGACTTAGCTAATGTTATCGGTACAGGTGATGGTGGTCGTATTGTCAAAAGAGATATTGATCATTATAAACCTTATGTTGGAGGAAATGCTGCTAAACGTGGATTTGTTGGGGTAGAGTCTTTTAAAGATGAACCCGTATCTCAAATGAGAAAAACGATAGCTAAACGTTTATCAGAAAGTAAGTTTACAGCTCCTCATTTCTACTTAACGTTAGATATCGATATGGATAATGCAATTGCAATCCGTAAACAAATAAACACGCTTGAATCTGGTAAAGTTTCTTTTAACGATATGGTGATTAAAGCATGTGGTTTAGCTTTAAGAGAACACCCAACAGTGAATAGCGCATGGTTAGGTGATGTGATTCGTAGAAACGAACATGTCCATATTGGTGTTGCTGTAGCTGTCGATGAAGGGTTATTAGTTCCTGTTGTGCGTTTTGCCGATGGAAAAGAATTGACAGAAATTGGATCTGAAGTAAGAACTTTTGCTAAGAAGGCTAAGGACAAAAAACTTCAACCAAGTGATTGGGAAGGAAATACCTTCACGATTTCAAACCTTGGTATGTTTGGAATTGAGGAATTTACTGCAATCGTAAATCCACCAGATAGCTGCATTATGGCTGTGGGTGGTATTAAACAAGTTCCTGTTGTAAAAGATGGGGAAATTGTTCCAGGAAATGTTATGAAAGTAACACTTTCTTGTGATCACCGTGTTGTTGACGGTGTATCAGGGTCTGAATTCTTGAATACTTTCAAAAAGTATATGGAGAATCCAGTTGCTCTGTTGGTGAAGTAAACTAACTACACATATATGATAAAAACTCAAACTCGAATAGTTTGGGCTTTAGGTCTACTACTATCTATGTCTAACCTGGCAGTTGGACAAGCTACGATAAACGTGCGCGTTTTATCTGTGGAAGTAACTGGAAACGTTGATTGCGACGGATTTCTCACAGGAGATTCTGATTTCGTATGGGAATTCCTCGCAACTGATAATACCCTAGGTTACTCAAATAATAACCCCGTTCTTTTTGGTGTTCTGGGAGATTTCAATTATGCCTATCAAAATGGTAATAATGGCCCTTATATAATGAATTCACCAGGTGCTGGATTCTCTCCAAATAGTGGGACTTATTTTACACACGATTATGTTTGCGCCAGCGATGTTCCAACTTCCATAACAATTGATTGGAGAGCCTATGAAAATGATGAGGCGACGAATTATAGTTTGTTCGGTTTATTGGAAGATGGTGAAACAGCAAATCAAAGTGTTGCAATGGCGGTTCCAGCTACGCCTGGTGTGAATTGGCAAACATTTACGGCTTCTAGTACAGATGGTGGGTGTAACCAAAATTATGAAGTTACTTTCGAAGTTCAAAGAATCGATTTGGCAATAACCGAGGTCCCAGATGCAATTTGCGATGCAATTGAGGTTCCAATGGATGTTACTCAGTTGTTTGCTTTGTGCCAAAGTGCTTCGCTTGAACCGAATGAACCGGCTACAGGTGATGTCGCATCGAATGGTTCTTCTTGGTTTTATTTTGTGGCTCCAGCGGGAGGTGAGGTTGAAATTAGTACGGATTTTCCAGGGACTGAGATAGGAACATACTTCGAAGTATACCATGCAGCGGATGGGATCGGTTGTGTTGAAGGTGTGCAACCGGTTACGGGGGTTGTTGTCAAAGACAAATTTGATTATTTATCACATTATCAGTTTTCAGATGGTATCGATTTCTTAGGAACTGATCCTGAAGCTGAAATAACTTTGGATGCTTGTGATCCAGTCAATTTAATATCCTATCAAAAACTCATTCCAGGAGAAGTTTATTATGTTCAATTGGCATTAGATAATTCTGGAGAAAGTGGTTATTGCGAGGTTCGAGTTAGCGACTTGGGAGGTAGCTCTCCAGATGTTGAAGATATTCCTTGTCAATCGCCAACTGTAACTTTTAGTACTACAGTAATTAGTTCTGAAGCGGGATCCACAGCATCGCAAAATTTAGGATTTGGATGTGCTTATGATGGTGGCAATAACTTTGGTGAAACTGGTACCGCACATACTTCAAATAATCCAGATGAGTATCATGCGTATGATTATGATCATAACGCAACTAGTAATAATACAATGAACGAAAGTGTTTGGTTGAATTTTATCGCACCAAATAATGGAAGAATTGTTTTTGAGACTGATTATCAAAGTGGGGTATATGGTGAGCATTCAGCTTTTTTCGGTTATGATAAGCGTTTCGCTCCAGGAATTCCTACAGATTATAGTTGTGCTGATTTAGAATATATTGATGCTGCAGAAGGTGGTTTAAATGGATTGTTAGGTGGTGCTACAGAAAGTGCTATAATCATGCAAGCTTGCTTAGAACCTGGTTACTCATATTATGGAATGGTGGACCCTTCAAATAGTTTGACGGGTTTAAGTGCTCAGAATATTGATACTTGGTTATTCGATCCGAGTGTATCTGATCCGATTGATAATCCTCCAGGAAATGATATCCTTTGTTTGACAATGACAGATCCATTGTATGAAGTGATTGTGACTCCCGCAGGAATGGTTCCTCCATTTCAAGCTGTTGCTGGAAATAATGAGCACGGTTGTCGCGAGTACTTAGCGGGTGAACCTCCTGTTCTGAATGATTCTACAAAAAGGGCAGATCAAACGGTTTGGCATTACTTTACTGTTCCTCCTTCTGGAGCAATTGAAATGAATTTAAGGGCGTATATCGGAATGGATACTTTACGTTATTCCGTTTACGAATTATTGAATGGTACAGATTGCTACGGTGGTTTGAATCCAGCAACCTTTACAACTGATGGAACACAGTTAACCCCAATAATCACTCCTGTTTTACAAGGTCAAGCAGGATTTTCAGGAACGCAGGAATCTATTTGTTGTATGAACCCTGGTTCCTTGTACGCGATTCAATTAGATGGAGGTTCTCCTGGTGATGAAGGACAATATATTATAGAATATATAAAAGAAGTTGAAGCTTATGCGGGTGATACTTATGTCGAATTATCAAATGGAAGTATCGTCGATTTTAACGGGACAGATACTGCTTTTGTTTGCTTTAATGACACAATCATTCCTGGTAATTTAATAAATGGAATCGGTGAACCAACATTGGATATTCCTTCATGTGTTACTCCTGGATTTGTGATGCATTCGAATCCTACAATTCCTGATCCTGTTTTTGGTTCTGGGTTTGTCTATATGGATACTCTTAATGGGTTAAATGGAGTTTTTGTAAACAATACAGATGGTTCTGGTGCTTTCGGAAACCCAATGTTCAATACTGTATATTATGTGTCGTCTATGGCAGATGAACCTGCAACTTGGGGAGATTTTACTTGCAATACATCAACAGTTGACAATAGTGTTAATGTGGTTTATTTGGA
>JBFHHS010000115.1:0-8696 GCA_041596895.1 Crocinitomicaceae bacterium
AGTTTATTCAGCATTTCAATCAATTTTTCTTGATCATCCATGCTCATTGAACAAGAAATATTTGCTTCTCCAGCAAGATCAATAACTTTATTTTCATCAATTGCTACAACAAAATTCTTTTTTGCTTTACGGAAATACATCAATACTTCGTTTTGAGCAATACGATATAGCCAACTTGAAAATGGAAGGCCACGGTCTTCATATTTTTCAATGTTTGCCATTGCTTTCATGAAGGCTTGTTGAGTGATGTCACCGGCTAGATCTTCTTGTCCTCCTAATTTTTTAAATACGAAACGAAAGATTTGATCGAAGTAACGATCATATAAAACACCAAAATATCGACTTTGCTTTTTAGCCAGTGCGATAACCTCAGATTCGGGTAAGCTTTGAATGTTCTTTTTTCGTAACAAATAGTCTGATTTTACCTTGATAATTCATTTCAATAAAAAAGTAACACGCTACGGTGTACTTAAAGAAACAGGAATTATTTTTCCGTTCATCCATTGATCCGCATTCAATGCGAAATCAGTAATGTATTCGGCCATTTTTTCTGCAGAAACAGGAGCTTCATAACCGGGAAAAGCTTCTTCTAACATCTCTGTTTGTGCAGCCCCAAGACATAAACAATTCATTTTGATTGATGTGTCTTTGTATTCCTCAGCAAATAATTCTGTAAAACTACAAACAGCTGCTTTTGATGTAGAGTATGCCGTTAAGCCTGGAAATTTAACGCTACCTTGAAAACCACCAATTGAACTAATGTTAACAATATGAGCTTTGCTCATTTTTGGAACGGCAGCTTGCACTGTTTCCATTACACTCATTACATTTACGCTGTAACAGGTTTCAATATCTTCACGGTTTAATTCAAGAAAAGGTTTGTTGACCAATACTCCCGCATTATTTATTAGAATGTCTATAGTTTCAAGGTTGGTGAAAATGGATTCACATTGTGCACGAACTGATGTTGAATTAAGATCCAATTCATAACACATTACATTTGAATAATTGCCAAATGACTTTTGCATCTTGTCTAAATTACGGGACAAAGCAAGAATTTTAAAATCAGCATGATTAGCTAATTGATCTACGATAGATTTTCCAATCCCGCGGCTGGCACCTACAACTACAATTGTTTTAGACATCATCAAAAGAGATTACAACTTCTTCACTCGCAGGATGTGCTTGACATGTTAAAATGTATCCTTCTTCAACTTCTTTATCTGTCAATGAATAATTCATTTTCATTGAAGCCTTCCCTTTAATTACTTTAGCTTTACATGTGCTACAAACCCCTCCTTTACACGAGTAAGGAGCATCTAATCCTTCTTTATTCGATTTTTCAAGAATACTCATTCCATTAGCGTCCAGTTGGAAAGATTCTTTTTCATCGTCTAGTATAATTGAGACTGTTGAAGTTCCTTCAAAACTTGAAGAAGCTTCGGTTTTCTTAGTTTTTAGTTTAACTGGAGTTGTAAATAACTCATATCTGATTTTTTCTTCAGCAACTCCAAATACTTTCAAGGTATCCACAGCTGAAACAATCATCTCTTCCGGACCGCAAAGTAAGAAGCAATCAGCTTTTAACAAGTCTAAGTTTTCTTTTACAATTGTTGAAATGTTGTTATTGTCCAAACGACCTTCACCCATTCCGTCAATTTTCTCTCCGCTTAAAAAGTAATTTACATTAGTCTTAGAAAGCGCATCTAAATCAGACTTGAATAAAATTGATGATTGTGTTCTATTTCCAAAGAAAAGATTCAATGAACCATCAGTAGATTCAAGATGTTTAGCAATGGAAACAATTGGTGTAATCCCACTTCCTGCAGCAAAAGCAACAATGTTTTTTTCTGAATCATTTAACACGAAATTCCCTTGAGGCGCAGAGGTCAAAATTTCAGTTTCTTCCGAAGCTTCTTCATTGAACCACGTTGAAACAATTCCTTTGTCTACCTTTTTTATTGCAACTGCAAGTGTTTCATTTTTCCCGCTACATATCGAGTAAGAACGTCTTTGTTCTTTTCCATCGATCGTTATTGCGAAATCAAGGTATTGGCCAGGTGTAAATTTAAAGGTTGTCCCTAATTCTGAAGGAACTTCTAATGAAACCATAACCGTATCGTCTGATAAACGAGTGATTTTTGAAATCGTTAAAGCATAAAACCCACGTGGAGTTTTTGGCTCTGAATTTTTATTAAAAAGCTTTTTAAAAAATGCCATAATCTTTAATTTATTCGTCGAATGAAACGACTAATTTATCGCTTGTTGGATGAGCTTGACATGTAAGAATGTAGCCAGCTTCCACTTCATCCTTCTCCAGCGCATAATTTACATCCATGCTAGCAGATCCCTCTAATATTTTTGCTTTACATGTACAACAAACACCACCTTTGCATGCAAATGGTAAATCTCCGCCTGCTTTTTGAGCAGCATCTAATATGTTTTCGCCAGTAGAATCTAACGGAATATCGATTTCATCCCCATCAATAATCACTTTTACGTTTGATTCAATTTTTGGTGAATTTGTAGGTAGCTCCACTTGTTTGTTTTCAGTAGATGGAGTGGTGAACAGTTCAAAATGTATTTTGGCAGTTTCTACTCCTTTTTCTGATAAAGCTTCTTTAACTCCCATGATCATTGATTCAGGGCCGCAAATATACGCTCCAGAAATATCAACATCTTTTAAAAATGCATCAAATAACTCAATGGTTTTAGCCTTATCAATTCGACCTTTTTGAATTTTATTTCCTAAGCTTTCTCTGGATAAAATATGGATCACACGTAAACGCCCCATAAATTGATTCTTCAAAGCTTCAATTTCTTCTCTGAAAATAATAGTTCCAAATCCTTTATTTCCATAAAATAACGTTACATCACTGTTAGGTTCGTCGCGTAATGCAGATTTAGCAATTGACATCATAGGAGTAATTCCACTACCCGCTGCAAAAAGCACATAAGAGTTTGTGTTTGAGGAGTCCGTCGATAACTTGAAGTTTCCAGTTGGAGTCATAACATCAAGCATCATGTCACTTGTCAGAACATTGTTAGCATACGTTGAAAATTTCCCTTCATGGACTTGTTTTACAGCAACGCGCCACTCATTCTCGAACGGTGCAGAACACAAAGAATAAGATCTTCTAACATCCTCACCATTTATGTCGGCTTTCAATGTCAAATACTGTCCAGATTCAAACTTATAATCTTGTTTTAAATCACTCGGAACTTCAAAAGAGATAGAGACAGTATCTTCTGTTTCCTTTCTTATATCGTTTATCTTAAGAGAATGAAATTTTGGTGTCATGTGTGCATTTATTTGGGTGCAAAGCTACTCATTTTTATGCTATTCAACATGACTTCTATCAGGATAGATATACACTTCTTTGTTTAGATAGTCTATCAATCATTGAAATTTCGTAGATTTGTGTAGTACAATTATTAGCAAATGAAAGAGCAAGATATTTCAATACTTGAACAACGTTTTCAAGAAAAAATTGATAATGATATTAAGATCGAGCCGAGAGACTGGATGCCTGATAATTATCGTCAAACGCTTATTCGTCAAATTTCACAACATGCCCACTCGGAAGTTGTTGGAATGTTGCCAGAAGGAAATTGGATTACAAGAGCACCTAACCTTCGCAGGAAGGCGGTTCTTTTGGCAAAGGTTCAAGATGAAGCGGGACATGGTTTGTATCTGTATAGTGCTACGGAAACTTTAGGGGCAGATCGCGAGCAGACAATTGATGATTTACACGCCGGGATTGCTAAATATTCATCAATATTTAATTATCCAACGGTTTCATGGGCAGATATGGGAGCGATTGGATGGCTTGTCGATGGAGCGGCTATTATGAATCAAGTGCCCTTATGTAGATGTTCTTATGGTCCTTATGCTAGAGCGATGGTACGTGTTTGCAAGGAAGAATCTTTTCACCAACGTCAAGGTTTTGAAATCATGGCAAATTTGATGAAAGGTACTCCAGAACAAAAAGCGATGGCGCAGGACGCATTTAATCGATTTTGGTGGCCATCTTTGATGATGTTTGGTCCTAGTGATGCTGATTCTAAACATACTGCTCAATCCATGAAATGGAAAATTAAACGTCATACCAATGATGAGTTACGTCAAATGTTTGTGGATGCGACTATACCTCAAGCTGAACTTATCGGATTGACAATACCTGATAAGGACTTAAAGTGGAATGAAGAAAGAGGTCACTATGATTTCGGTGAAATTGATTGGGAGGAGTTCTGGCAAGTTGTAAAAGGAAATGGACCTTGCAACAAAGATCGTGTTGATACGAGAAGAAAGGCGAAAGAAGAAGGTATGTGGGTTAGAGAAGCAGCCAATGCTTATGCCGAAAAGAAGAAAATGAGAAAAGCATCATAATATTATATCATGGCAAATAAAGAATGGCCTCTTTGGGAGGTGTTTATTAGAAGTAAACAAGGTTTAAGTCACAAGCATGTTGGAAGTTTGAGGGCTGCAGATGCGGAAATGGCAATTGAAAATGCCAGAGATGTTTATACTAGAAGATCCGAAGGTATTAGTATCTGGGTGGCAGAGTCTAACAATATGTTTGCCTCAAATCCATATGAAGCGGATTCTCTGTATGAACCTTCTGATTCTAAAGTATACCGTCATCCAACTTTTTATGAGGTTCCTGAGGGAATTGAACACATGTAATCTAATTATTTGATGAATTCATTATTTGAATATTTATTAAGATTAGGTGATGATAGCCTAATTGTGGGACATAGATTGTCTGAATGGTGTGGTCATGGACCAATCTTGGAAGAGGATATAGCAATGACAAACTTGGCTCTAGATTTTGTTGGTCAAGCTACTTCAATTTATAAATATGCCGGAGAGGTTGAAGGAAAAGGAAGAACGGCAGATGATTTGGCTTTTCTTCGATTTGATCGAGAGTATAAAAATTTGTTATTGTTAGAGCAACCGAATGGTGATTTTGGAATGACTATGATGAAACAGTTTTTGTTTGATGCATATCGCAAACCATTATTTGAACGCTTAATGAAATCTTCTGATGAAACAGTTTCTGCAATTGCAGCGAAATCGTTGAAAGAAACAAAGTATCATTTGAAACATTCTTCGGAATGGGTAATTCGTTTAGGTGACGGTACGGAGGAATCACACAATCGAGTTCAGGAATCGTTGGATACTTTGTGGAGGTATACGGCTGAATTGTTTTTTGAAGATGAAGTCGATTCAGAATTAAAAGCATCGGGTATTATACCCTCAATGGAAGGATTGAAGGAAGAATGGACAAGCTATGTAAACGAAGTTTTAAACCTTGCAACTTTGACTGTTCCAACGAATAATTGGGTACAAGAAGGAGGAAGAAAAGGAATGCATTCCGAACATTTAGGATACATTCTTTCCGAACTCCAATATATGCAAAGAGCTTATCCTGGAATGGAATGGTAACAGAAAAGGACATCTGGAATTACCTTGAAGAGGTTTTTGACCCCGAAGTGCCTGTGTTAACAGTTGTCGATTTAGGGATAGTTCAAAAGGTTGTTGTAGATGAAAGGAATATAGGAATTACTATTACACCTACATATAGTGGATGTCCTGCTATGCAACGCATTGAGGATGATATCATAGAAAAACTAAGAGAGAAAGGAGACTTTAATGTAACTGTTGACCTTGTGTTATCTCCTGCTTGGACAACTGATTGGATCAGTGAAGAAGGAAAGCGCAAGTTAAAAGAATATGGAATTGCTCCTCCAGAAGATGAGGCAGATAAAAGTGTTCTTTTTGCTGAGCAAACAGTTGTTCCATGTCCAAAATGTAATTCTAGAGATACAAAAATGATAAGTCAATTTGGCAGTACAGCATGTAAAGCACATTATCAGTGTAATACATGCTTAGAACCATTTGACTACTTTAAATGTTTGAGATAACTCAATATATAACCTAAAACAAACTACTATGATTAAACGCGTAATTTATGTTGGACTTATTGGCCTAATTACAGCTTCGTGCTCCAGTTCGGTTGATTCCCCTGGGCAGAATAGTTTAATGGAAGCAATACAATCGATTGCAGAAACAAACTATAATACAATTGAAGTTGCAGGAAATTATTCTATGGATATCCCAGACTTTATGAAGTCGACTACTGCTTTGAATGATGAGGCATCATTACAGTATAACAACCTGTTTAAAGAAAAATATGTTATTGTAATTGATGAGGACAAAGCAGAGTTTATAGATGTGTTCAAAGAATTAGGTGAGTATGACGAATCTAAATCTGTGATTGAAAACTATTCTGATTTACAGATTTCGTATTTTAAAGAAGCTGGGGGAGTAATCAGAGAATCAAAACTAATATCCAAGGATATCAATGGAATGCCAAGTAGACAAATTGCAATAGATGCAAATGTTCAAGGGGTAGATGAATCAATTAGTTATTGGTTAGGTTATGTTGAAGGTAAAGAATCAATGTACTCTATCATGGCTTGGACATTAGAAAGTCGTAAAGATGATTTTGAAAAAGAAGCGAATACGATGATTCGATCATTGAAAGAGTTGAAATAAAATCAATTGATAATAAAAAAGGCGATGTGAAAACATCGCCTTTTTTTATAAGTATTAAATCTTAACCTAAAAATGGATATCTATAATCCGTTGCAGGTACAAATGTTTCTTTAATTGTTCTTGCAGAAATCCAACGCAATAAATTCATTGGGGCACCGGCTTTATCGTTTGTTCCAGAACCTCTTGATCCACCAAATGGTTGCTGTCCTACAACCGCTCCAGTTGGTTTGTCATTGATATAGAAGTTACCAGCTGCATTTTCAAGTTTTTTCATCGCTAAATTAATCGCATATCGATCATTTGAAATGATTGATCCAGTTAATGCATATTCAGAAGTTCCGTCAACTAAATCTAAAGTCTCTTCAAATTTGTTTTCATCGTAAACGTAAATAGTCATAACAGGTCCGAAAATCTCTTCGCAAATTGTTTTGAATTTTGGGTTAGTGGTAACAACAACTGTCGGCTCAATAAAGTAACCTTTAGATTTATCATAACCACCACCAATAATAATTTCGGCATCATCTTGAGACTTGATGAAATCAATATAACCCGTGATTTTATCAAACGAACGTTCGTCAATTACCGCATTTATAAAGTTTGAAGTGTCTTCAGGAGACCCCATTTTGAATGAACTAACTTGTTCTATGATAATTTCCTTTACATTTTCCCATAAATTTGTAGGGATGTATGCTCTAGATGCCGCCGAACACTTCTGACCTTGAAATTCAAATGAACCTCTAGTCACAGCTGTTGCTACTTCTGCAGCATTTGCTGATTTGTGAACCATAATGAAGTCTTTACCACCAGTTTCACCAACAATACGTGGGTAACTTCTATAATTTGAGATATTATTTCCTATTTCTTGCCATAAATGTCTAAACACACCAGTTGAACCTGTAAAGTGTAATCCAGCGAAGTTTTTATTTTTGAAAACAACATCACCGGCAGTAGGACCGTCAACAGAAACCAAGTTAATTACACCGTCTGGTACACCAGCAGCTTTAAACAACTCCATAATTACTTGCGCAGAGTACATTTGAGTTTCAGCCGGTTTCCAGACAACAACGTTACCCATCATTGCAGGTGCAGCACATAGGTTAGCGCAGATTGACGTAAAGTTAAATGGTGTAATAGCGAATACAAAACCTTCAAGTGGTCTGTATTCTAATCTATTCCACATTCCAGGTAAAGAGTCAGGTTGTTCACTATAGATTTCTGTCATGTATTGAACATTGAACTTGAAGAAGTCAATTAATTCACATGCAGCATCAATTTCAGCCTGAAACACATTTTTTGATTGAGCAAGCATTGTTGCAGCGTTCATTTTATCTCTAAATGGTCCTGCCAATAAATCAGCAGCTTTTAAAAATATAGATGCTCGCTGTTCCCATGGAAGATTAGCCCATTCTTCACGAGCTGCCATTGCAGCATCGATGGCATCGTTAACATGACTAGCGTCTCCATAATTGAAGTGACCCAAGACCTTTTGGTGGTCATGTGGTGGGTTCATTGGAACTTTATTGTTTGTACGAACCTCTTTACCATTGATGTGCATTGGAACATCTATAGGTGATTGGTTGTACATTTCTTTATATTTAGCAATTAAGCTTGTGTGCTCTGGTGAACCAGGAGCATACCCTTTAACGGGTTCGTTAACTGCTGTTGGAACTTTAAAAAGTGCGTTTGACATAATAAAATAGTTTTTGCAAAAGTAAGCATTGTTGTTTATCCTTGCAAAGTAAGTTGTAGTACATGAAGGATTTTTATAAAAAACTAACGTTAATAGTTGTATTGTTTTCATTCATGCCTGAAGCGGCAAGTCAAGTTTCTTACAACGAATTATTACGGGAAACCGATTATGAATTGAAGGTTGAGAAGGGATTATTGCTTTGTAATATATATATGAGAAATGATATTGATTCAATTCGTGTCTTATCAAGATATTTTGCTCAACTCTATAGATCAAAAAAGAAGTCAATCTACAAGTTTACCGGTCAGAAGTTGGATGGAAGTTACTTTTTAAGAAAAGGTGAGTTAGAATTAGCAAGGAAATCATTGAATGGTGCATTGAATATTACTCAATATGATGAAACCGAACACACGGTATCTGAGATCTTTGTAGAAATAGGAAATA
>JBFHHS010000116.1:0-8655 GCA_041596895.1 Crocinitomicaceae bacterium
CCATTACAACTTACGAAATAAGGCTCCTGTAAGAATTGAGGAGAATTATCATTACAACCGGCTGGCACTCCAGGTATGGCAAACATTTTGGCAAACAAGGTTATTCCTTCTGTTGATGGATTAACCAAATTTGTAACTGCGCTACTACGTGAAAAATCATCGTAAGTGAATACCCAGCCATCAGTGGGTGGTGTTCCATTTAAAGTTGTTGGTGCGCTTTGATAAACAATTTTTTCAATCGCGCCTAAGCCATTTCCACCATTCTGTCCTGTTCCACATTCCAACGCTCCTGGGCCTCCAGTAACCGGAGTACAAAATGGAGAAACATCCGTTCTTGATACAAAACCACATTGAATTGAATTTACTGTTGGATGTCCCCAAACTTGGAGTTCCTCAGAAATAATATTGATATCGGCACCGTTGCAATCTCGATAAATAACTAATTGAAAGACATAATCACCTCCCTGACAAGTCCATGTAATATCACCACCCATAACGTGAGTAGCTCTACCCGAAAAAGCGAGTAGACTCATGAGGATAAGTAGTAAAAAAGCCTTAGTCATATTGATATTAACGTAAATTCTAGTCGTGTAGTATAATGACGTGTTTTTTATAATTCCGTTGCTAACCGGCCGTTACAATACTCATATCTTCCCAATTCAGATATTTAATTGCAAGTTCTTGGATGCGTTCCACCGAAATGTTGTTTAATGCTAAAATGGCCTTATTGTAAAATTCTAAATCTAAATCATGAAGTTCAACACTTATAAACAAGTCTGTCATAGCGTATGGACCATCTGCACTTTTCAATAATTGTCCCAGCATATAATTTTTAACCAATTCTAATTCTTCGGAAGTAACCAGTTCAGTTTTTAGTCTGTCAAATTCATATTTGATTTCTCTCAATGTAGCATCTTTCACATCAGAACCAACCTCTGTTGCTACCATGAAGTAACCAACATTGTTCAGTTCAGCGACCATTGTGCCAATACCATAGGTATAGCCTTTTTCTTCACGAATATTAGACATTAATCTACTACCAAAATAATCACCTAGAATTGTATTTAATACAAGAAAGTCTAAATAATCTGGGTGGTTTTTATTGAATAAAATTCGTCCAACACGAACGGCAGATTGTAATGCGTTAGTTTTATCAATGTGTTTTAAACCTACGTTGTTTTGAATGTTCTGAGCGTATTGTGGCTTTGTAGTTAATGCAAACTCTTTACTTTCATCAATAAACTGCTGAATGATTTCTTCATCTAAATCGCCGACAACAACAACTTTTGCGAGTCCTTTTAAATAAAACTCCGCATGAAATTCTTTCAAGTCTTGGATGCTCACATTGTCAAAGTCTGATAATTGAGTGATCTTTGAGTAATTTTCATTTGAATGAAACAACTCTTCTTGAAAAGCACGTTGAGCTAAATAGTTTACTTTTTGAAGACTGATGTTGAACCCTTGTTTTCGATCTGATAAAAACTCAAGTACTTCTTTTTCAATAAATGAGACATTTCTAATTGCATCTTTAAGGGTATGAAAAATATCCAATACATTTTCACGTAATGAATAAACGGAAATCACAGAGTTTTCCTGAGAAATACCAGATTCATAAAATCCACCTTTACCGTTTATTTCATTGTTTATTTCAATCGAGGTTTTATTTTTTGTGCCGGAAAGTAAGAGTCCATTTACAAAACTTGCCATGGCATTTTTACCACGACATTTACCCGCATCAAAATAGAGATCAAAACGAGTTGTTTCATTTGGAACATCTTTCATATGATATAAACTCACCACAGGAGTGATTTTATATTCAATTGGAGCGATAAATTCAATTTTATCAATGGCTTTTAATTCTGGTTGAATTGTTCTATCTAACATCTTACTTTGCTTTAACTTTTAGTAATGAACAACATGTTTTCTGTAATGTTGATTGGGCTACACGCTGAATGTCTTCAGCTGTGATATTATGATAGATTTCAGATTCTTTATTGATTAAACTCACATCTCCGAGTAATTCATAAGAACATAAATTCATAGCGCGATTTAAAATTCCCATGTCTTGAAATTCTTTAGCCGTGCGTATTTTATTCATGATTTTTTCAAGCTCATCGGAAGAAATGGCCTTTGATTGAAAGTCATTTAATTCGTGCCAAAGTGCTTTGTCAAAAGTCTCAAATGTTACGCCTTCATTTAGTTTACCCGATATAACCAATAAACCTTCATCCAATGACCCCGTAATATATGCGCTAATGTCTGAAACTAAGTTTTGTTCTTTCTTTAATGAAAGATACAAGCGCGAACTTTTATCTCTACCAAGAGCATCTGATAATGTGTCAGCAGTAAAAAAGTCTGGATGCATTCGATCTACCATTTTGAAAGCATAATAAAATGCGTTGGCAGGAACATCACGTTCAATTGTTTTTTCTCTAAAATCTGTTTGAATCGGTTCCTTGGTTAAGTTTCGATTGTATTTTACACCGGAAGGTATGTCACCATACCATTTTTTAACCATCGATTTTACTTCTTCCAATTCAAAATTACCTGCAATACAAAGAATAGCATTTGAGGGAGAGTAATGTTTTTTAAAAAATGCTTTTACATCAGACATGGTGGCATTTTCAATATGAGAAAGTTCTTTTCCAATCGTTGCCCATTTGTAAGAATGTTCTTTATAGGCAAGAGGGCGTAATTGTAACCAAACATCACCATAAGGTTGGTTAAGGTAACGTTGTTTGAATTCTTCGATCACAACACTGCGTTGAACCTCTAAACTTTTATCCGTGAACGCTAAGGAAAGCATTCGATCACTTTCTAACCAAAGTGCTGTTTCAATATTATTTGCCGGCAGAACCTCGTAATAGTTCGTGATGTCATTGGACGTAAAAGCATTGTTATCGCCACCAGCTTGTTGCAATGGTGTATCAAAATCTGCAATGTTAATAGACCCTCCAAACATTAAGTGTTCAAAAAGGTGAGCGAATCCTGTCTTATCTTCTGATTCGTCTCTCGCTCCAACATCGTAAAGCGTATTTACCACAGCTAATGGCGTTGTTGTGTCTTTATGAAAAAGAACCCGCAGTCCATTTTCCAGGGTAAACCTGTCGTATTTTAACATTAAAAATTGTATTTATCGTTTGATAATTCTGTGATGGCTGCTTTATATTCTGTAATAATTTCAGAAACAATGTCAGCGGCAGGTTTTATAGCATGAATTAAGCCAGAAATTTGCCCGATTTCAAGTTCACCTTCGACAAGGTCTCCTTGGAACATACCTTTCTTAGCTCTTCCACGTCCTAATAATTCTTTTAGTTCATCAATGCTTGCGCCTTGGTCGTATGCTTCAGCTACTTTTTGATAGAATGCATTTTTTATTAAACGCACTGGAGTGATGTCTTTCAATGTCAATTGCGTGTCGCCTTCTTTTGCTTCAACAACAGCGTTCTTAAAATTTTCATGTGCACTTGACTCTATTGAAGTGACAAATCTAGAACCAATCTGAACGGCATCTGCACCTAGAGTCATTGAGGCTAACATTCCTCGACCTGTTCCAATTCCACCAGCTGCGATTAAAGGAATCTTAATTGCCTCAGCCACCATCGGAATTAAACAAAGCGTCGTTGTTTCATCACGACCGTTATGTCCTCCAGCTTCAAAACCTTCCGCAACAACAGCATCAACACCGGCTTCTTCTGCTTTTTTCGCAAACTTCAAGCTAGAAACAACATGTACCACAGTAATTCCATGTTCTTTTAAATGAGCTGTCCATGTTTTTGGATTACCCGCAGATGTAAATACTATGGGAACTTTATACTTAATAATTGTAGCAATATGTTTATCAATATCAGGATATAACATTGGAAGGTTTACAGCAAAAGGTTTGTCTGTTGCAGCTTGGCATTTTAATATATGCTCTTCTAATACTTCTGGATACATAGAACCAGATCCTATAATCCCCAATCCACCTGCATTAGAAACTGCCGAAGCAAGTTCCCAACCTGAACACCAGATCATTCCAGCTTGGATTATCGGATACTTAATTTTAAATAATGATGTAATGCGATTTTTCATAGAATTGTACTTAGATCAAAAATAAGGTTTTCGTTAAACTTATTGACTGGTTTTGGCGTCTTATCTATAATTGACTAATTTAGAGTTAACTTCTAGTACTATGCAAATAAGATTTTTTCTGCTTTTATTATTTCTTTCTCTGTTAAACAAAGGGATAGGTCAAGAGGTAACGCATAATCATTCAATTCATCATGCGTTCATTGAAAATAAAGGTCAATGGGGAGAAAATGTACTATTTAAATCAAAATTTGATGGAGGGAATTTATGGGTAGAGCAAGGGCGTTTTTTGTTCCATATGCAAGATTTTTCGCAAGTTGAAAAGTATCATCATGAAGCATCAACTCGAAGCGATAGTCCTGAAACAAGACAACGATTAATTGAGTTGTTATTTCATGGTGCAAATGATGTAACATCCATCCAAACATTTAATAAGAGTGAATCGTATTATAATTATTTCATTGGCTCAGATCAATCAAAATGGGCCTCAGATGTACATGGTTATGGAGAAGCAATTTTGGAAGATTTGTATCACGGTATTGATTTAAAGTTGATTGAACAAGAAGCACAATTAAAGTACGAGTTTCATGTAAAGCCAAATGTAGATCCGAATCAGATATTATTAGAGTATAACGGTCATCAAAAAATAAATTTAGATCGTAAAGGAAACTTAATCATTAAAACGGATTTAGGCGAAATTATTGAGCAGAAGCCTTATGTATATCAAATTGTGAATGGAAATATACGTGAAGTTGATTGTCAGTTTATATTGGACGGAAATTTTGTGAAATTTGAAATCGGAAAATACAACCCAAATGTTACATTAATTATAGATCCGATTCTTGTTTTTGCCACCTATAGCGGTTCTATTACAGATAATTTTGGGATGACTGCAACCTATGGTCACGATGGTTCGGCCTACTCTGGAGGAATTGTTTTTGGGAATTCATATCCAACACCGGCACCTGCTTGGAATACAACGACTACGATTACAAATGTAATGCCTACCGCAAACGACCCTGCGGGGACATACGGCGTTACAGATGTTTTTATTTCTAAATACTCAAGTGATGGATCAGCCATGTTATGGACTTGTTTTATTGGTGGTGGAAATGATACAATCGGTACGGAAACAGTGCACAGTTTAATTTGTGATTCAAGTGATAACGTGTATTTATATGGTGCAACATCTAGTTTAGACTTCCCAATACAAAATGGATATCAATCAAGTCATGGAGGAGGAGTGTCAGGTGCAAATTTCACAAGCAATGGTGTACATTATTTAGATTATGGAACTGATATTTATGTAAGTAAATTGAGTTCTGATGGATTGAATCTCTTGGGTTCAACATACATGGGAGGATCTTTGAATGATGGAGTAAGTTATAATAACAATCCTGGATTATATGATTCGTTAACTACGAATTATGGTGATCAGTTTCGGGGCGAAATCATGTTGGATCAATCCGGAAATTGTATTGTGGCTTCTTGTACTCGTTCAAGTGATTTTCCAACTCAAAATCCGTTTCAACCCGCAAACGCAGGAAAGCAAGATGGAGTAATATTCAAATTGTCCTCTGATTTGTCTTCATTGCTCTGGTCCAGTTATTATGGAGGAACAGAAAAAGACGCGTGTTATTCTGTGAAAGTGGATGAATCGGACAATGTTCTTTTCACCGGAGGGACGTGTTCCAATGATTTACCTGGAATGGGAGCTGGATGGCAAACAACGTATAATGGTGGAAAAACGGATGGGTTTGTAATGAAGATTACATCAAATGGAAATACAATTATAAACGGTTCTTATATTGGAACAACAAATTATGACCAGGCTTATTTTGTGGAAGTCGATCGTGTGAATCAAGTTTATCTGGTTGGACAGTCAATCAATGGAAGTTTTCCTGTGATTAATTCAGGTTTCGTTAATCCCGGAAGTAGCCAATTCGTAATGCGCTTAGATTCGAATTTGGTTAGTGTTGTTAATTCTACCGTTTTTGGAAATGGTGGGGCTGCTATAAATATTTCTCCCTCAGCTTTCTTAGTGGATATATGTGGGAATATTTATATCTCTGGATGGGGCGCTAGTTTGTTTACCAATACAGCGTTGAGTGGTATGCCTTTGACGGGGGATGCATTTCAAAGTTCTGCATCAAGTCCTGGGTTTTATCTGCTCGTCATTGAACGTGATTTTGTAGATATTCTTTATGGTTCATATTTAGGTGGAAGTATCTCCGGTGAACATGTGGATGGAGGAACTTCTCGCTTTGACCGTAATGGTATCGTTTATCAATCAGTTTGTGGCGGCTGTGGAAGCAATAGTGATTTTCCTACTTCGCCCGGTGCATGGTCAGACCAAAATTTAAGTGGAAATTGTAATAATCTCGTGTTTAAATTCGATTTTGAATTGATTCCAAATGCGGAGTTTACCGTAGATGATAATCTAGGCTGTGCTGATTTTACGGTAACATTTGATAATTTCTCTTCGGGTTCTGATGCCTATTTATGGGATTTTGGTAATGGTGATACCACTTCCGTAATTTTTAACCCTGTAGTTACGTTCGATAGTGCAGGTGTTTATGATGTGTTTTTATATGTTACCGATTCCATTTGTTTGATAACAGATACGGCACAGATTACTATAACGGTGACAGACTCTTTGACCTTGTCGACAACTGTGGATCAAGAGTTGTGTAATTCAATTCCAATTGACTTAATCGCATATACAAATGATATCGCTGATGTTTATGTTTGGTCAAGCAATGCGAATTTTACAGATACTTTAAATTCTAATTTGTCAGATTCTGTGTATACGGTGACACCATCTTCCGCGGGGATTTATTATGTCCAAGTGAGTAATGCTGGTTGTTCATTAGTTGATTCGGTCGTCGTGGAATTTATTGGTTCCAATATGTCTCTTGATGGAAATACGAACCTTTGTTTAGACGAGAGTACGACAATTACAGCAACGAATTCAAACCCAAACTTAACGTTTACATATACATGGCAACCGGATTCAATTCTTGTTTCACCTTCAGTTAATAATACGGTTACAGTGAATCCGCAAATAAGTCAATTCTTATATGTTTCGGCACTTTCTTCAAACGGATGCTTGGTTGAAGATTCAATTTTAATAAATGTCAGTGACATTCCTGATGCTTCGGTGATTGCCAGTGCTTCAAATTATACGGTTCCTGAGGGAGAACTTGTGACACTTTATGGTCAACCAGATGGATTGACTTATACTTGGTCTCCTAACTCCGCGGTAAGTAATTCAAGTGCACAAAACACGACATCTGAAATCACAGAAACGACACTGTTTGTATTAAGCGTAACGGATGGAATATGTACAAAATCAGACACCGTATTGGTTAAGGCTTACGGCTTCATTTGTGATGACCCGTTCATTTACATTCCGAATGCATTTTCACCAAATGGAGACAATGAGAATGATGTATTATATGTTCGCGGAGCTGCTGTTAAGGAAATGGTTTTTAGAATATATGATCGCTGGGGAGAGCTTGTTTTTGAGTCATTTGACCGACTTGATGGTTGGAATGGTCAGTTTAGAGGAAAGGACCTGGATCCGGATGTTTATGATTATTATTTAAAAGTGACTTGCGTTGATGATGTTGAAAGCATTATTAAAGGGAATGTGACGCTATTAAGGTAGAATCTTTCATTACATTTGATGTAATCGAAACTTAATAGAATGAAGAAAATAATAACGAAAGAATCACAGAAATTTCTTGAGAAATATTTAAATAACGCATCACCAACTGGTTTTGAATCAGAGGGACAGCAGATGTGGTTGGATTATATTCGTCCAAATATTGATGAGTATTTTACGGATAACTACGGATCTGTTGTTGGTGTAATAAATCCTAAAGCGAAATATAAAGTGGTCATTGAGGCTCATGCAGATGAGATTTCATGGTTTGTTCATTATATCAATGCGGATGGTTTCATTTACTTAAGAAGGAATGGAGGGTCTGATCACATGATTGCTCCTTCTAAACGTGTCAATATTCATACAGATAAAGGAATTGTAAAAGCTGTTTTTGGATGGCCAGCTATTCACATGCGTCATCAAAAGGAAGAAACTCCTAGTATGAAAAATATTTTCTTGGATTGTGGGTGTTCTACAAAAGAGGAAGTAGAAAAAATGGGGGTTCATGTTGGGTGTGTGGTAACATTTGAAGATGAATTCATCACCCTGAATAAGAATAGATACGTCGGTCGTGCCTTAGATAACCGCATGGGTGGATTTATGATTGCAGAGGTGGCTCGACTTTTAAAAGAACAAAAAACGGAATTGCCTTTTGGTTTGTATATTGTGAATGCTGTTCAGGAGGAAGTTGGTCTGAGAGGTGCTCAAATGATTGCACACAAAATCAAACCTGATGTGGCTATTGTTACCGATGTCTGTCACGATACACAAACTCCAATGGTGAATAAAATTCAAAATGGTGATTTACATTCTGGACAAGGTCCAGTTTTAACATACGGGCCAGCGGTTCAAAACAATTTGTTGAAAGTCATTATTGATGCGGCGGAAAAAAACAAAATTCCTTTCCAACGTGCCGC
>JBFHHS010000117.1:0-8602 GCA_041596895.1 Crocinitomicaceae bacterium
ACGTGACTGTAAACAAAAGAGACTACAAGGAGTTTTTCCCTGTAGCCGTTCTTCAGTCAAAAATTGTTCAACCATTCGAGTTGACAGATACTGTTGGTAAATACGATATCAAAGTAAATGTTGCTGGTGGTGGAGTAAATGGACAAGTAGAAGCGATCCGTTTAGGAATTGCTCGTGCACTTGTTAAAATGAATGAAGAAAATAAGCCTTTGTTGAAAGAAGAAGGATTGATGACACGTGACCCAAGAATGGTTGAGCGTAAGAAACCAGGTCAACCGAAAGCACGTAAGAAATTCCAATTCTCGAAACGTTAATCGAATTAGTAAACAAAATTTTGGCGGTTGTTTAGTATCTAAGTTTATATGTATTGCGAAAGCCCCTTATAAACTGCTTACTAAAGGAACGTAAACAATTAAAAGAAAAAAAATGTCAAAAGTAAAGTTTGAAGACTTATTGAATGCAGGTGTGCATTTTGGACACTTGAAAAGAAAATGGAACCCGGCAATGGCGCCGTATATCTTTGAAGAGAAAAAAGGTATCCACATTATTGACCTTAATAAGACAATTGCACACATCGATTCTGCGAGTGCGGCTCTAAAGCAAATTGCTAAGTCTGGGAAAAAGGTTCTTTTCGTTGCAACAAAAAAGCAAGCTAAAGATATTATCGCTACTAAAGTGAGTGAAATTAACATGCCGTACGTAACTGAACGTTGGTCAGGTGGAATGTTAACTAACTTTCAAACAACGCGTAAGTCTATCCGTAAAATGACGTCAATTGACAAAATGCAAACGGATGGTACTTGGTCTACTTTAAATAAAAGAGAACGTTTATTCAAAACGCGTCAAAGAGAGAAATTAGAAAAGAACTTTGGTTCTATCGCAGACATGACTCGTCAGCCTGCTGCTATTTTCATCGTTGATATCATTAAAGAGCACATCGCTCTTAAAGAAGCGAAGAGATTGAATATTCCTACGTTTGCTATCGTAGATACGAACTCTAACCCTCGTTTAGTTGATTTCCCTATCCCTGCAAATGATGATGCTTCAAAATCTATCTCTATTATTTTAGATGAGATTTGTGGTTCAATCAAAGAAGGATTGGATGAAAGAAAAAGTGCTAAAGATGCTGACGCTAAAGCTGCCGCTGATAAAAAAGCAACGGATAAAAAAGTAGCTAAAGAAAAAGCAACTGAAGAGGCTCCAGTAAAAGAGGCTCCAGCAGCAGAAGCTACTGAAGAGGCTAAAGAAGAAAAATAAACAGACCTTGATCTGTTAGTCCTAAAAAGTAGGACGATAGAATTTATTATTAATTAGATAAAACTTATATCCATGGCAATTACAGCTGCAGATGTAAACAAATTAAGAAAACAAACAGGAGCAGGTATGATGGACTGCAAAAAGGCTCTTGTTGAAACTGACGGTGACTTCGAAGCTGCAGTTGACGTACTTCGTAAAAAAGGTCAAAAAGTTGCTGCTAAGCGTGGTGACAATGAGGCTAAAGAAGGGGTTATTTTTGCAGAAGCTCAAAATGGAGTGGGATACATGCTTCAATTGAACTGTGAAACTGATTTCGTTGCGAAAAACGGAGATTTTCAAACAATGATCAAATCTATCATGCAAGTAGGGATGGATAAAGGAGCGAATTCTACGGAAGAGCTTTTAGCAATGCCTTACAATGATAAATTGACTGTTGCTGAGAAAATTACTGAGCAAATTGGTGTAATCGGTGAGAAATTAGAAATTTCTAACTTCGCGAAGGTTGAAGCGCCTACTGTTGTTGCTTACAATCAC
This sequence comes from Crocinitomicaceae bacterium, assembly GCA_041596895.1. Lineage (GTDB taxonomy): Bacteria > Bacteroidota > Bacteroidia > Flavobacteriales_D > Crocinitomicaceae > UBA4466. The sequence continues at coordinate 1,792 of JBFHHS010000117.1, forward strand.
CCAGGTAACCAATTAGCTACCTTAGTTGCTTTAAACAACGCGTCTGATGTTGCTGCTGATGCAGGGAAACAAGTTGCAATGCAAGTTGCTGCGATGAACCCATTGGCGTTAAGCAAAGAAGGTATCGATGAGAATACAATCTCTAGAGAGTTAGAAGTTGGTAAAGAATTGGCAATCCAAGAAGGAAAACCTGCTGAAATGGCTGAGAAAATTGCTCAAGGTCGTTTAGGTAAATTCTTTAAAGAGAATACTTTATTGTCACAAGCTTTTATTAAAGACAACAAACTTACTGTTGAGCAATTCTTGAACTCTTCTGAGTCAGGTTTAACTGTTACAGAGTTTAAAAGATTTTCTTTAAGCTAATTTACAGCTTAACTAAATATTTAAAGCCGTTTATCATTTGATAAACGGCTTTTTTTGTTCTAAACGGTCACTGTTGCTATTCGTTCTTTTTCCATTGCAATTGCTCTGGGAAATAGAATATTGTTTTCTAAATGAATGTGCAGATGCAGATCTTGTTCAAATTCGTTTAATAATGCAAAGGCTACTCGATAGGTGTTACAAGCGTCTTCAGGTGGCGTATAATTATCTGTTAGTAATGCAATTTTTCGATAGCGTTCGCCCTCAGCTGAGTGTTCATCCATCATCATATTGATTGGGTTATTAACTGTACCGAAATGTGGTGCGCTCATGTGCTCGTCTTTATTACTAAGCATTTTACGGATAAATGGAAATAATATTAGTTCTTCTTTCTTCATGTGCTGAGCTAACTCTCCAGCTGAGGCAAAAAACTCATTTCGTACGTCGATTAATTCTGGATGGCGTTCACCATGTACCTTGCTAATTTTATCTAAGTAGGCTTTTAATTCAGGTGTTTTCTCTTCAACATAACGATGATGCTTCTTTTCAATGTAATCTACAAGTAAGTCTAATGGCCATGTCTTGTAGTCTATTGTTTCTGAATCTCGACTTTCTAACGCGTTGTTAAGATCCGAAAGTAGTGAATGCGATTCAATATTCTTTTTCTCGCACGCGTTTCCTATTGTTCTGTTTCCTTGACAGCAAAAATCAATGCTGTATTTCTTAAAAATACTAGCTGCTCTGTAATCGTTTGCAACTAGCTCGCCGATAATCTGATTCTCTTGGATTTTCATATTGTATGTTTTATTTGTGTCTAATTTGTTCTAACTTTTAACGCTTCAAAAAATATGTGTTGTTCGGAAAATTTAAATTGAGTGATTCGATTGTTGTTTCTGAAAGCATATGCTGTAGTTTTTTTCGAATCACTACAAATTCGTTGTGTAATGGACATGGTTCGTTTTCATCACAATAGTCAAGTCCTAAGCCACATGAATTATATATCGTATCTCCGTCAATGGCTTTGACTATCCTTAATAGAGTAAGATTGTCAGTTGTACTTAAATCTATTGTATATCCTCCGCTAACGCCTTTTGTTGAGAGTATTATGCCTTCTTTAACTAGGGATTGAAGTATTTTTCCTGTAAATGCTACTGGGGATTCAATCGCTTGAGCTACTTCTTTCAAATTGACTTTCGCATTCTTATTTGATTGTTGACCAATGTATATCGTGGCCCTAATTGCGTATTCACATGCTTTTGAAAACATAATGTAACTTTTATATACACAAATATATGAGTTTATTTTTAAAGCGGACAAAAAAGTCCGAAATAAAAGTTTGGACTTTTTTTTACAATAGAATTCTCGATTTCTTGAATACTTGTATCATTGTTTTTACTTGTATTGAAACTGGGAATAGTATCTTTATGTCATGAGATTTATGTTCTGTTTTTTTGGGTTGTTCTTGGTTGCCTCTTGCGCGCCAGCTCGATTCGTTGAGCCATTGGATAAGGGTGAATGGTCTGTTGGTGCTAATCTTGGCGGACCTGTTTTGGATTTTGGTGGTGCTCCTATTCCTGTTCCGTTATCGGCAGTTGAAGTGGGGTACGGACTTGATAGTTCTTTGACTGTCCATGGTGCTTTACATGCAACTTCAATGTTGTTCGGAAATGGACAGCTGGATCTTGGAGTGACTTATAAATTTGTGAATCAGAACAAATGGATACCAAACGTCAGTGTTTCTCCTGGGGTTAACGTAATTTATAGTCCAAGTGCGAAAACTGGAAAGTTGTGGCCAATGCTTGATCTTAATGCGTATTGGAATTATGGTAAGCGCACAAACTATATTTATTTGGGAGTGAATAATTATTTTGAATTGTCGCGTACTATGGCAAATAATCAACCTCAAAATCACAATTGGTTATTTAGTCCTCAACTTGGTCATATACTAAAAGGTAAAAAGGATAAATGGGAAATGATAACCGAGTTTAAATACATCGGTCCAAATATTTCATCGGAGTATTCTTTTATCCCTTACCAGGGAATAGTGAATCAGGGAGCGATTGGTTTTTATTTGGGTGTAAGACGAAAATTTTAAATGATGAGAGATTTTATTTTTATTTGCTTGTTGGCCATGAGTTTGATTTCTTGTGAGAAACTGACCTTAGATCAATTGGCATTTCCTTCGGAAAAGTTAGATAGTTACACGTTTAGTAATTACAATGGTGAAATCGGAATTGACGAAACAATGTACATCGATGATAGTAAAAAGCATTTGGTGGAATTGACTTCGACGGATATCAGCACTGGCGATCAATATAAGATTTACGGAGTGTATATCGGAGACATCACTACGATCAGTTCGGATAGCATCATTTTATACTTCCATGGTCAATCTAAACACATGGATCATTATTTTTCTCGTGCAGCATTACTCGCAAACGTTGGAGGGAAATACAATTATGGGGTCTTTATGATTGATTATCGAGGCTATGGGATGTCTGAGGGGGAATCTACTGAGCAAGGTTTATATGAAGATGGTGAAGCGGCTATTTCGTGGCTGAAAAATCAAGGTGCTGATCAAAATCGTGTGTTTTATTATGGGTATAGTCTTGGTGCTATCCCAATCATAGATAGAGCGGCGTATCGCACAGATTTTAAACCCAAAAAATTAATCTTGGAAGCGCCTTTGGCTTCGGTGGAAAATCTCGTTCATAATTCAACCGTGATTAATGTTGATCCTGGATTTGTGACTACACTCGAATTCAATAATGCTGAAAAAATAAAAGATGTTTCTTGCCCCTTACTTTGGATGCATGGAAAAGAGGATACTTACATCGCAATTAGTAATGGTGAATTGATTTATGGGAATCACAATGCGGGAGAAAAAATTGCTGTGCGTGTTGATGGTTCAGACCATTCTGAAATCCCACCCAAGTATGGAATAGATAATTATATGAATGAGATTTTGAATTTCATTCAAGATTGAGACGGGTCGAGTTCAAAACATGTTCCAAAATCCGTATATTTGCGCAACCTCAAATAAGTAAAATGAAGTACAAAAGAATACTCCTAAAATTAAGTGGTGAATCACTTATGGGCGATAAAGCATTCGGAATTGATAACAATCGATTGAGTGAATATGCCAATCAAATCAAAGCGGTATATGAACAAGGAGTAGAGATTGCCGTGGTAATCGGTGGTGGAAACATTTTTAGAGGTGTACAAGCTGAAGAAGGTGGTATGGATAGAACTCATGGTGATTACATGGGAATGTTAGCTACAATGATCAACGCCATGGCTTTGCAAGCGGCATTAGAATCTAAAGGGGTTCAATCTAGGTTGCAATCTGCTATTGAAATGAAAGAGATTGCAGAGCCTTACGTAAGAAGAAGAGCAGTTCGTCATCTTGAAAAAGGTCGTGTTGTTGTTTTTGGTGCAGGTACGGGTAATCCTTATTTTACCACAGATTCTGCAGCTTCGTTGAGAGCAATTGAAATCAATGCAGAGGTTATTTTGAAAGGTACGCGTGTGGATGGTATTTATACTGCTGATCCTGAGAAAAACCCTGACGCAACAAAATACGACGTGATCAGTTTTGATGATGTCTACAGAAAAGGCTTAAAAGTGATGGACATGACTGCATTCACTTTGTGTAAAGAAAATGATTTACCAATCGTTGTTTTTGACATGGATACTCCAGGTAATTTGAATAAAGTGCTTTCTGGTGAACAAGTTGGTACGATTGTTCGTAATTAAGATTTAAAAAAAGAAAAATGACTGAAGAATTAAATATGATTTATGACGAGTTTAAAGGGGCTAACTCTAAAACGATAAGCCACTTTGAAGTTGAATTGTCTAAAATTAGAGCGGGAAAAGCATCTCCGGCTATGCTTCAAACTGTAATGGTTGATTATTACGGATCTCCAACTCCATTAGCACAAGTTGCCAATGTAAATACAATGGATGCAAGAACAATTACGGTTCAACCGTGGGAGAAAGCTATGCTTGATCCTATTATGAAAGGGATCATTAACTCAAACTTAGGATTTGCTCCACAAAGTAATGGGGAATCGGTTTTGATTTCTGTACCGCCTCTAACGGAAGAAAGAAGAAAGGAATTGGTTAAACGTGCTAAGGCAGAAGGTGAAAATGCAAAAGTTGGGATTAGAAATAATCGTAAGGATGCGTTAGACATGGTTAAATCACTGAAGTCTGATGGACTGTCTGAAGACTTAACAAAAGATGCTGAAGGGCAAATACAAACGATTACAAATAGTTTCTCTACCAAGATTGATGATATATTAGTAGTAAAAGAGAAAGAGATTCTTACTATCTAATTGTTGGAAAGAGATTTTGATAAATGCCGCTTCTTTGAAGTGGCATTTTTTTTTTACTGAAAATTTCAACCTATTCTTTCACTAGAATCTCAACGCGTCGATTGGCTTGCTCTTCATAAAAGAACTTAGGTTCTGCATATACCGGCCTAGTATTACCATATCCTACTGCTGTTAAACGCGATTTACTGATGCCATTTTCAATCAGGTATTTCATTACGCGTTTAGCACGTGCTTCTGATACTTTTTGTCCTGCAAATGAATTGTCCCCAAGAGCAAAAACATGTCCTTGAATTTCAATGTTGATGTTTGAGTTTAATGCCAAGAAGTCTTTTAATCGTTTTAATTTGGGTACTGAACTTTCCGTAATTTCACTTGTGCCTTGCTTAAATTCAATGTCTTCTATTTTGATACTCTTGCCTGCCGAAATTTGCTCCAATTCAAACACAATTTCTTGATCTTCAAATGCAGAAAACTTATCAAAGATATCCTTAAAGAAATATCCTTCAACTTCACACTTTAACATGAGTTCACATGTTTTAGGGAGGTTAAAGAAAAAGTCTGATCCGGTATATATGCCGTCCATTATTTTGTTTCCCTCTATGGAGAGACTTGCAATTAAAGGTTTTTTTGAAAATTTATCGCGAACAATAATACTGAATGTTGGTGCGAAATCATCATCCCTTCGATCAACAATTTTTTCTTCTGTAACTTGTGGTTTGTGTGCGTGAAATCTCCAGGATAAATCAAGCTTTTCCGTAGATGCTTCTTCCGTGGCAAATAAAATCAGTAGTTTGTCTCCTTCTTTTAGATTCAAGGTGTAAAGGACTCCATCTCCAATTTGGTAATCCAATCCTACGGTTTTATATGTTTTATTGGTTTGTAGTCGCTTTATTTCAGCTATACCCGTTGCTATTTCTTCACAGATATTATTCTTCTCTTGTTGAAAAACAACCATCTGAAGGTAGTTGTGCTTTACTGATGCTTTGAAGGTTAGTTCGCCAGAAAAACCGGCAACAAATGAACACCAAAGCTCATTCTTTCCATCAATCTTACTCAAAGATGGGTAAGCCTCAATTGAATTCTGCGATTTCTTTCCTGTAAATTCTAATTTGTAATCGCCATCATTGAAGATGTTAATGGCACCTTGACATGTATTCATAGCATCTCGTTCAGACTTTTGCGCAAAAAGCCCAAAAGAAATGAAGAGTAGGAGAGTAAGAATACTTAATTTTGTCATTTTTCAAAGGTAAAGATAGCGAAAGAATAAAAATTCTAGCGCTTAAAGAGTAAAACAGTTGAGTATGGAAACATTATACACAAAAATTGGACCAGAGAATTTACGCGCAGTGATAGACAGGTTCTACGATATCGTCTTTTTTGATTCAAAAATAGCGCATCTGTTTGATTCTGAGAAATCGCTGATAAGAGACAAACAATACATGTTTTTAACTCAGTTTTTGGGTGGTCCAAATCTTTATTCAGAAAAATATGGACATCCGAAAATGAAATTGAGACATTTACCTCATGCAATCGGTGAAGCGGAAAGAGATGAGTGGTTGAGATGTATGAGAATAGCTATTACGGAGAAAATTGAGGATAAAGAATTGGGTGATGCCCTTTACAATTGTTTCCCTAAGGTGGCTAGCCACATGATGAACCGCTAATGCCTACATAGTCAGCCTTAATTTTCCTAAGCTGTGAATTCGTATAAAGAGCTTGTTTTCTAACGGGTGAATGTTGCGTATTTCTATGTCTTCAACTTTTCCTGACATCAAAACGCCTTCACTTAACTCCATATTTAAATTGTTGTTTAAGCTCACTTTCATTGAATCTAAATAGGGTCTTAAATCCATTGCTGCTGATTCTCTGATCGTATTTGTAATCTTCGTGTTGAATAACCACTTCGCAGATTTTAATAGCGCACTTTTAGTCTTTACATCAAAATTTAAGTCAGGAAATGAAATGAACTGGTTCTCGGCATCGAATACTGGGGTTCCTGTAAGGTAGAGTGTTCCTTTCTTTTTACCCGAGAAATCAACTTTAATACTTAGTTTTTGATCGGATGCTCCATGCACCTCAATGTCACCAAAAATGACTTCCTTACCGCTTAAATC
>JBFHHS010000118.1:0-8514 GCA_041596895.1 Crocinitomicaceae bacterium
GCAAGAGCATATAAAGCTGCGGGTATTCCTTCAATTGTTGTTGGGGATCATAATTATGGTGAGGGGTCTTCTAGAGAACATGCTGCAATGGAGCCCCGTCACTTGTGATTTAGGGCAGTGATTGTTAAGTCATTTGCACGTATTCATGAAACAAACTTGAAGAAACAAGGAATGTTAGGGTTGACTTTTGATGTTGAATCTGATTATGATAAAATTAGAGAAGATGATACGTTTAACTTTACTGATCTGAATGAGTTTGCTCCTAAAAAACAATTGACTATGGAAATTGTTCATGCTGATGGTTCTAAAGAGTCTATTAAATTGAATCATACCTACAATGAACAGCAAATTGAATGGTTTAAATATGGTTCAGCATTGAATTTGATTAAAGCTGAAAATGCTGGGTAAAAAATGAAATTCATTTTTATTAAAAGCGATTGGTCAGGATGATCAGTCGCTTTTTTTTTCGATTTAAAGGCAACCATTTTATTCAATTTGTGTTTAGTTAGTAGAAACAAACTTACTAATCTACTTAATTATGAACCTATTTTTCAAGGTGGCATTGTTGCTGCTATTATCATTGTCGTTTTCTTCCAAAGCTCAAGTGCAGGGTGATATTACGCATGACGCTTTTGTGTCAGGATTTAATCATGATCCGAACATTTGTAGTTCTGAATTTTTTATTGATCACTTAATTACGATTGATAATTCATTTGTCGGGGATTCTGTAACAGTTGTGTTTTATGGAGGCGCAACATATTCAGAAGAGAATCTTACTGGGAATACTATTTGGAATGTAGTCGTTCCTTATACGGAGTTTGGATTTGCCTCAGATGATATGGTTGTAGGTGGAATGCTAAATATAGGTTGGCCAACTGATATCCAGAAGATAATTAGTGGTACTGACACGTTGTATTGGCTGAATGATGCAATGGTATTTGAAAGTGTTCCAAATGCTTGCGATTATAACACCGTCAGTGGTAAAGTGTATATTGATAATGACATGAATTGTTCGTTTAATACTGGAGATTCGGTTATTGTTGGATTAAGTGTAACCTCTTCTGCAGACTATACAAGCAATCAATCGTACAACCTTCTTTTTGGATCTAATACGAATGCTTCAGGTGATTACAATATTAATTTGCAAGAAACTTGGGTCAATAATTATACGGTTTCAATCCCTTCGTTTTATCAATTTATCTTTCCGAATTCAACTTGTACACCAGCAAGTTATTCATTTAATACAATGCCTCAGTCGGGTGTTGATTTTGTTTTAGAATGTGCCGATGTGGATACTCGGGTTGGTGGAAGTGCTCCTCTGATCCATGCTGCTTTGCCTTTTTTCTTCAATCCTTTTGTAACTAACGTTGGATGTGATCCTGTTTCTGGTGTGCTTAAACTTGTTCTTAACCAGGATGTTACTTATTCTTCAGGGCTAAGTACTAATCCAGCGGATTATGTAATCGGTGATACTTTATTTTGGAATTATTCAGGTTTAAATAATATAACAGCAGGTGGATACTGGAATAGCGTCGTTGGTGGAATCCATCTTACACCAGATGTAACTGTAAATACCGGAGATACTTTATGTTTTGAACTTATTACGGGTGTCCCTTCCAATGATGTAAATCCTTTAAACAATTCAGCTATGATTTGTTTACCCGTTGTTGCCTCCTATGATCCTAATTTTAAAGAAGTTTTCCCTAAAGGGAATGGCCCCGAAGGATTTATCCCAGCATCGAATAGTAAATTGAAGTATAAAATCCATTTTCAAAATACAGGAACGGCAGAAGCGATCAATGTTCGTGTTGTAGATTCGTTAGAACAATTTGTAATTCCTGAATCTTTGCATATTTTGAGTAGCAGTCATTCGATGTCTCCTGAATGGTTGGATCAAAATGTCGTTCGATTTAATTTTAACAACATTTACTTGCCAGATAGCACTTCTAATGAGCCGGCAAGTCATGGCTTTGTGGAATTTGAAATTGAAATGCAGCAAGGACTTTCAGAAGGGACTGAAATTACCAATCGTGCACATATTTATTTCGATAATAATGCTCCAATTACAACGGGGTATGCGCTTAACACAATTGATTACTTGAGTTCAATCGGTGAAATAGGTCATGAAGATCTTTTGATTTACCCGAATCCAACTAGTGGTTTAATTCAAGTTAAGTCGGAAAATAACATTGAACTGGTTCAATTGTTGACTCTTGACGGACAATTGTTGTTGTCAACGGTTTCTGATTCGATAGATTTAAGTAATTATCCAGCCGGTGTTTATTTTGTTAAAGTCAGTACAACACACTCAATTCAAATGGAAAAAGTGGTGAAAAGATAATCGAATACTAAGTATTTGTACTTTATTAGGCAGTCTCCATGTTTGGGGACTGCTTTTTTGTTTTAATACAGATTTAATAAGTTCTTAATTTTATTTTAATTCTACCGCAAGTTTTTTTAATAGTTGGCTACTAAAGGTTTTAGAGAACTTAATTTATATTAAAACCAACTTAAACTATGAAAGTAAAAAACTACTTTACTGCGGCATTCTTAATTGCGTGTTCAGCCTTTCAACCAGTCGGTGCTCAGTCATTTAATGGTTACGCACTGTACAATTTACAAAATCAAAATACAACATACCTTATTGATGATTCAGGAAATATAGCGCATTCTTGGTCTTGTTCCACATCGTGTAACTATTCTGTAAAGCTAAAGCCAAATGGAAATATTGTTCGTGGTGCGGTTTATAATGGAAATCAATTGAACGGTTCTGCTATCGGTGGGATGATTCAAGAATTAGATGCAAATGCCAATGTGGTTTGGGAATATGTATATTCTAACTCTGATCATTGTTCTCATCACGATTTTACAATCTTACCAAATGGTAATGTGATTTTAACTGCGTGGGAAGTAAAGTCAGCAGCAGAATTAACACAAGCTGGTTATAATAATGCGAATTCAGAAAAGTGGCCAACACATTTTATTGAACTTCAGCAGAACGGAACTAGTGCCGATATCGTGTGGGAATGGCATATTTGGGATCATATGATTCAAGACAATGACCCGACTAAAGATAATTATGGTGTGGTCGCTAATCACCCTGAATTAATGGATATCGATGCAGTTACTTCTACTTCTGGTGGTCCTGGTGGTGGTGGCCCTGGAGGCGGCGGCGGAGATTGGTTCCATGTGAATGGAATTGATTACAATGAAACACTTGATCAACTTGTTTTTAGTTCACGTTACGCAAATGAATTCTTTATTATTGATCATAGTACAACTTCTGCTGAGGCGGCAAGTCATTCTGGTGGGAACTCTGGAATGGGAGGTGACTTTTTATTCCGATGGGGACATCCAGCGAACTACGGTTCTACAGGGACGCAAACTATTCCTGCAGCAGTACATGATCCAAGATGGATTAAAGATGATGGGCGACCAATGGGTGGTTATATCCAATACTTCAATAATGAAGGTGCGAGTAACGGTGGATCTACAGTCGAAGCTATTGATGCTCCGGAAAATGGTTATTTGTATGACCTAACAGGAACTTCTTACGGACCAACTACATATGATTATAGACATGTTTGTTTAGCCAGTAATACAGGTCAAGGTGCTAGTGATGCGATGTCAAATGGCAATACCTTTGTAAATGTTTCTCAAAGTTATATGTATGAAGTGGATCAAAATGGAAATACCGTTTGGCAGTACAACGCAGGTCCTACTAAAGCATTTAGATATGAGTGTGATGATGCTGGTGTGATCGCGCTTTTAGGTGCTGATCCTTGTGGTTTATTGTCAATCTCTGAAGAAACATTGTCTCAGGTGAACTTATACCCAAATCCTTCTAATGGAGTTTTTCAAATAGATGGGTTTAAATTAGGACAAAATGATTTGACTATCACTGTGGTGAATATTTATGGTGAGGTGGTTCTTGAAACTTCTAATTCTTTAAGTATTGATTTATCGAATTGTGCTGATGGGGTGTATTTTGCAAGATTGAACTTCAACAATGAAAAATCAATTACTCGTAAACTGTCTTTAGTAAGATAATTTGTAGATGCGAGGTTACATAGTTATAATAGTATTGTTTGGGTCAACATTGTTTGGTTGTAAAAGTCTGATTGCTCAATCAGACTTTTATGCCGTTGACAGTATTCGTGAAATAAAATTATATTTTGAGGAAGCCAATTGGGATGAGATTTTAGACGATCTCTATATCGCCGGTGAGGAAGAACGACTTGTAGGGAATTTAACCATCGATGGAGTTTATTTTCCTGGTGTCGGTGTTCGATATAAAGGATTTAGTTCTTACAGCTCTTCTCGAGATAAAAACCCGTTTAATATTTCTCTTGATCATTCGTTTAACGGTTTAGAGTACGCGGGAATTAATAAGTTAAAATTGAGTAATGTCATTCAAGATCCTTCTTTTGTGAGGGAGGTATTGTCTTATGAAATTGCTCGAAAGTATATGCCGGCTTCACAAGCAAATTATGCCAATGTTTATGTAAATGATACATTAATTGGACTTTATACTAATGTTGAAGCAGTCAATAAAGATTTCTTGGAAGATCATTTTGGATCACGAAGTAATGTTTTCTTTAAATGTAACCCGGAGAGCCTTGATTTAAATGGAGAGAATTCGAACCTTGGTGACTCTCCAGGAAATGATATCGCTAATTATTATCCATTCTATAAATTGAAATCTGAATCGGATAACGATTGGTATGACCTGAAAGCATTTATTGATACACTTAATACATCGACTAATAATGTCGAATCCATACTTAATGTTGATCGTGCACTTTGGATGCATGCGTTAAACTATGTGCTTGTTAATTTTGATAGTTATGTAGGCTATGCGCAGAATTATTATGTATATCAAGATGATGCGGGCTTGTTCAATCCGATATTGTGGGATTTAAACATGTCGTTTGCAAGTTATCGCCTCACGGATGCTTCAGATAATTGGGACGGTTTCACCATCAACGAAGCTAAATCGATTGATCCATTGTTACATTATTCCAGTGTTTCAGTTTTTCCACGCCCTTTGATGAGGAATTTATTTGAGAATGATACCTATCGGAGAATGTATCTGGCTCACATCAGAACAATTGTAGAGGATAATTTTCTAAATGGAGATTATGAGCAACGAGCAACTCATATGCAGGCTATTATTGCTTCTGATGTTGCGGCTGATACCAATAAGTTTTATTCTAATTCAGATTTTACCGATAACTTAAATAATACGGTTTCTGATTTAGTTGATTATCCGGGAATTACAGATTTAATGGATGCACGCGCATTGTATCTCGATACTTTTCCAGGGGTTCAAGGGGCGCCAAATATTACTTTGGTAGGGTCTTATCCTTTGAATACAACTGCGGGAGATGATGTTATAATTAACGCTACGGTAAGTGATGTCAACGCCAATGTTCTTTTAGGTTATCGCTTTTCCGAAAGTGATGCATTTGTTCTCTTAAACATGATCGATGATGGAACGTTAAATGACGGGGTAGCAGGGGACGGTGTTTTCGGAGCGAAAATTCCAAACATTGCAAATGTTGTCCAGTATTATATTTATGCAGAAAATGATTCTTCTGGTCGTTTTTCTCCTGAACGCGCAGCATATGAATATTACACAATCGAATCTCAAATTGCACCGAATGATTTGGCTATCAATGAATTCATGGCGGCGAATACATTCACAATTACTGATAGTAATGGAGAGTACGATGATTGGATCGAATTGTATAATAATACGAACTATAAAATTTCAACAAAAGATTTATTTCTGTCCAATGATTCAGAAGATAAAACGAAATGGGCACTGCCAGAAGTTGTAATTAATCCTGGTGCCTACTACATTGTATGGGCAGATGATGATATTAGTCAATCTGGGGCACATGCCAATTTTAAATTGGATAAAGAAGTGGATTCAATTTGGCTGAGCTATGCCGATGGTTCTGTCGTCGATTCGGTGTTTTTTCAAAATCAATATGAAGTGACTTCTTTCGGGAGATACCCAAATGGAACAGGTAGCTTTAGAGAAATGATGCCTACTTATGCCGCCCTTAATGTTTTAAGTGATGCAGCGTTGCTTAATGATGAGGTCTTTATTTTTCCAAATCCTGCAGTAAATTCATTCGATATAAAAGTGAATGTGGTAGAGGAAACAACTATAAATATCTACACTGTGGATGGACGTAGGGTAGTTTCAAACTTAATAAGCGCAGGTGGTGAGGTTCTAACAGTCGATTCCAGCCAATTTACAAGTGGGGTTTACCTTGCTCACTTTGAATTTGATAATAGTGAAACAATACAAAAAATAATAATTACTAAATAAACGAATATGAAATTGAAATTAACAATGGCCTTATCTGCTTTTTTAGCTGTAGGGTCTTTTGCTCAAACATTTACAAACTATACTTCTGCGGATGGTCTTTTGAGTGATAACGTGAATTGCTTAGATACAGATGCTTCTAATAACCTTTGGTTTGGAACTCAAAATGGGGTTTCTATGTTTGATGGGACAACTTGGACAGGTTATACAACAACGGATGGTGTTGTAGATAATACAATTCAAGCGATACATGTTGCTACAAATGGTGATGTGTGGGTCGGAACGGATTTTGGAGCAAGCGTGTTTGCTTCTGGTGTGTGGACTTCTTATACCACAACGGATGGTTTAGGCAACAATCAAATTAAATGTATTTCTGAAGATAGTGATGGTGATATTTGGTTTGGAACGAACAACGGAACAAGTGAGTTTGATGGAACAAATTGGTCTTCTTTAGGTACTTCAGAAGGTTTGCCGTTTGGGGGAGTTGTGGATATTGATCAACATTCCAATGGAAACATGTACTTCAGCACTGGTTTAGGAGGTGTTTATATTTATGATGGGACAGCAATGACATCGATTGCGGAATCTGAAGGTTTACTCAATAATAGAGTGAGAGCTTTAGTAATTAATGATCAAAATAATAAATGGGTTGGAACAGCAGATGGTATAACTGTTTTAGATAATAGTGATGCTTTTTTTATGAATCATACCACAATGTTAACTCTTCCTGCTCCAGATACATTAAATCCAATTGAAGATATTGAAATGGATTCTCAAGGAAATATTTGGGTTGGTGTTTATGTTGATTATTTAGTAACTGAAGGTGGTGTTTGTGGATACAATGGTTCACAATGGGTAGAGTATCAGGTGGCAGATGGATTGGTTGGCCCTGTTGTTAGAGCTGTTGCTATTGACGATAATGATGATTTATGGGTGGCTACAAGTACAGGGGTTTCTAAATTATCAAATCATGGGCTAAGTGTTGAAAAGCAAGCAATGAATGAGTTTGTAGTTTACCCAAATCCAGCAAGTGAGGTTGTAACAATTGTCATGAAAGAGGGAACAGCAGATGTTGTAGAGATATACAATAACGCCATGCAATTGGTTAAATCAGAAAATATGGTTAACGCAAAAGTTGCGATTGATGTTACGGGATTGTCTTCAGGAATGTATTTCGTTAAAGTGAATAATACGATCTCAAAGTTGAATCTAAACTATAAAATGACTCAACTCATATAAAGGACTGAGTCATTGTGACCAGTCATTTTTTAGGTGTCGTTAATGAGTGTTTTTAGTTGTTGTTTAATTGTGTTGATTCGGTAGATTTGTTGAAAATATGAATTAATCAATAAGATTATTGAGGTTTCCATGTATTGTCCTTATTTTTAATTTCTATGATTAGAGAGATACCTTGTGCAACCATATCCAAGCTTGACCATGATTTGATAAAGGTTGTGTATAGAGATGGATATCAGGTGGAATTAGAGGATGCCAAAATGGTCGATGAAGTATTTCAAGAATTGTCAAATAATTCACCAGTTTGTATTTTAATGGATACAAATGGAAGGTATAGCGTGTTTTCTTCAGAAGCTCAAAATTATTTCTCTAACGAAGGTAAATTGGCAAAGGATAACAATATTATCGCCTTCGCGATTATCATTAATAATCTTCCTAATAGATTGTTGGTCCGTTTTTACCTTGCTTTTTTTAAGCCAAAATATACCTTCGAAATTTTTAAGAATGAAGAGGATGCCTTGATGTTTTTGAATGCATCAAGAAATAAAAAAAGCGACGAAGTCGCTTAATTTATTACACAGCTACATCATTTTCCCGCAATGCATCATTCAACGAAGTCTTCAAATCAGTAGAGGCTTTACGCTTACCAATAATCAATGCACATGGCACTTGAAATTCACCTGCTGGAAATGTTTTCGTATAAGATCCTGGAATAACAACACTGCGCTCCGGTACATAACCTCTTATTTCTTTTGGTTCATCTCCAGTTACATCTATTATTTTCGTTGATTTTGTTAAAACGACATTTGCACCAAGAACAGCTTCTTTCCCAATATGCACGCCTTCGACAACGATACAACGTGATCCAATAAATGCACCGTCCTCGATAATTACTGGCGCCGCCTGAAGTGGCTCCAATACCCCTCCAATACCAACAC
>JBFHHS010000119.1:0-8499 GCA_041596895.1 Crocinitomicaceae bacterium
GGTTGAAGCTCAATCGCACTGTCAAAATCTGCTAGACTTTTAGATTTATTTTTAGCGTGAATATAAGCAACACCACGGTCAGAGATGATATTACAATCGTTTGGAGATTCTTTCAATGCCTTTGTATAAAGTAGAATTGCTTTTTCAACCTCTCCATTCTTTAATGCTTCATCGGCTAGTTTATGTGTGTTATTCGCGAACATTCTCTAATTTCGTATTTATGTTAGACAAAGATACCGACTTTCCGCAGTACAGAAAACTTTCAAACGATAAGGTTTTTTATAAAATCGTTAATAATCGTGAATTTCACGAAATTCAGGTTATCGGAACTTACGCACAACTATTTAAAATTGAAGCAAAGCAATATCCTGAAATTTTAAAAATTCAGGATATGCTTAATTATACGATTGAAGGTTTTATTCCTTCGACTCAAAAAGAATTTGATTCGTTATTGGATACTTATACGTTGAGTTAATGCGCTGTTATTAACCGATTTAATTAGGTACATTCCACCTTGAAGATGTGTTAAGTCCATGTTTGTTTCACCAGAGGAAATCTTTTGAGAATGAACATGTTTCCCTGATGTTGTATAGACCTCAATTTCACTTTCAAATTCAGCGTTAATTGTAAATAATCCATTCGAAGGATTTGGGCTGATCGAAAAAGCAAGATTTGAAAGATCTTTTATTCCAACAGCCGGACTTGTATGCGACCATTTTCTAAAGAACAACCAAATATCAATTGATTCAGTAAAATCATTCACAGGCTCATAAAAGAAATCGTGTGCTCCACCATTAACTCTCCACAGTTCTACAGAAGATGCAGGAGTACAAGTTTGATATACAAAACGGTCAACGGTTAAGCCATCTGCGGCAGTATCTGGAAGTTGAGTAGAATCAGCAGTTGCTGCACAGCCATGAACATTAATCCAAAAATCCATTGTTTCAGCCACTAAACTTAATGAAGGAAGCGCACTACCATCATAAGGGACCGTTGGGTCAGCCGTTCCATGAACATGCATCACTGGTGTCTTATAAACAGGAACACAATTTGCGATATCATCCGTAGACATTGTTCCAGACATTGTCCCAATTGCCGCGATACGATCATTTAATGAACAGGCTAAGTGATGACTCATAATACTTCCCATTGAAAAGCCAGTAAAATAAACTCGAGTGACATCAACATTGTAGTTCAAAATCATATTATCAATCATAGTATTGAAAAAAGAGAAGTCATCCGCAGTTGGTGCAAGTAATGTTCCGTTATCCCAAGATGTACTACCAAATGAGTTAGTCAATCCTTGTGGGTAAATGGAAATAAACCTTGCCGTATCTCCAATTTGCTTGAACCCAGCATTCACCATGTCAGAATTTTGACCTCCTAAGCCGTGTAAAACAAATACAACTGGCAGCGACTCTGTTGAAACATCAAATCCTGTTGGAAGGTATTGAATGTACTCTCGAGTAACGCCACCTATGTCAACCGTTTCGTTTGTTTGTTGAGAAAATGAAATGCTAGTTAAGGCAAGTGTAAGTAGTGTGATTAGTATTTTCATGAGTAGTTAATTTTTCTACAAGATAATACATTTTCAAAAGTTTGAACAAAAACCGTTAAAAAGCATTAAAAAAAACGCTAATTTCAGCAGGTGAAATATTTTGCAATACTGTTACTTATTCTCGCAACGAGTTGTTCATTGAATGCTGACCAAGAAGCATCCTTGAACGATGCTATGGTGTCTTATGTGAATTCAAAAAACAACGGTGTTGTAATGTCTTATGTGGCTTTTACTCACCCAAATGCCGTTGCATACTATAAGGAAAAAGGGGATAGTGTTTTTACAGCAAAATTTGACTTGAGTAATTCCGAATATGAACCGTTTTTACAAGATGGAAATATTAAGGAAATTGAATCTGATGGAAATAGAATTACCGTGAAATACAATTTCTTAAATATAACGGGTGACTTCTTTGAGGAATCTGCAGAGGACTTTGTGTTATACGCAATTTCAGAGGATGCTGGTTTGACGTGGTTTTTTATTGAAGAAGCCGATTATTTTAATAATGATATTATCTCTTCGGAGGATCGAATGATAAAGAAATGAAACAACTGTTAATTCTTAGTGCATTGATTATTTGTTCCGTTACATACGGACAAGGTTGGGTTCCAGCTGGAGGAAGGTCAATGTCCTTATCAAATGCTTCTTCTACATTTAATGATGTTTGGGCATTTCATAATAACCCGGGAGCTCTGGCCGATATTGATAAGTTTAGTGCAGGTGTCTCTTACGAGAATCGTTTTTTACTCAAAGAACTTCAAAGTCAAGCTATTGCCGTAGCAATTCCATTGAAGGTAGGTGTTATTTCGTTTGGTGGGAATTTATACGGATATACACAGTATCGCTCTTATAAAGCAGGGTTGGGTTATTCAATGAAGCTTTCAGAAATGCTTTATGCTGGTGTTCAACTGAATTATCAAGGGATGCGTTTAGCTGATTATTATGGTTCTAAAAATACGTTAACGGCAGAAGCTGGGATTTACGCCAAGTTTACCGATAAATGGAAGTTGGGTGTGAGTGTTTTTAATTTAGGGCGTGCGCGTTTATCTGAATACGAAGATGACCGTTTTTCGACCATTATGAGGTTGGGGAGTTCGTATGATTTTTCTGAAAAATTGATGCTTGCCATAGAAGTGGAAAAAGATTTAGATAACCCTGTGCGTTTTAAGACAGGACTTGAATATGAAGTAGTCAATAACTTCTACGTTCGTGGTGGAGTCAAAACTACACCTCTTGAGCTGTCTTTCGGTTTGGGATACAACCTCAAACAAGTTCACTTAAATGTCGGTAGTGCATATCATCAGGTTCTCGGTTGGGCTCCTCATTTTTCAATCGCATTTGTAGGTAAATGATATCATTGAAACATATCTTATTACTATTGTTTGGCTCGATGTCATTGTGCTTTTTTGCTCAAGAGAAAAATGATATCATACAGCAACGGATTGAGTTTATTTCAGAGCAGTCCGAATCTGAAGGGTTGGATCTAACTGATGTTATTGAACAATTGAATTTTCGTTATGATAATCCCATAAACTTAAATTCTGCAAGTATGGAAGACCTTCAACAATTGGGATTGTTGACGGATATTCAAATTTCTGATTTATTGTTGCATCGAAAACTTTTTGGAAAGTTTATTTCAATTTATGAAATTCAAGGGTTACAATATTGGGATATGAGTACGATTCGAATGGTACTTCCATTTGTACGTGTTGATGATAAATTAGATCAATTGCATGTTGGACTGAAAGAAGCGTTTCAACAAGGGAAGTTCGAAGCATATTTTAGATATCAAACGATTGTTGAAGATCGAGCGGGGTATGAAGATGTTCCTGATTCAATCCAAGAGAATAGTAATTCCTACTATTATGGAAATGGGGATCGATACTATACGCGATTGCGATTTAGTTATCGTACAAACCTCAGTGTTGGTGTAACTGCAGAGAAAGATCCAGGAGAACAGTTTTTTCGAGGAAACCAAAAAAATGGATTCGACTTCTATTCTGCTCATGCCTTTTATAAAGGTGGAAAGTATTTTAAATCACTCGCTCTTGGAGATTATCAGGTTCAAATCGGACAGGGGTTAAATCTTTGGTCCGGTTATGCTTTTGGTAAAACTGCCGACGTTACTAATGTGAAGAAGTCTGCAAATCCTTTGAAGCCATATACATCGGTTGACGAAACTCGTTTCTTGAGAGGTGCTGCATTTGAAGTTGGATACAAAGGGTTTTCGCTAACAACATTTGGTTCTTATAAAGGTGTCGATGCATCAATTATTGCAGATTCGCTCATCGAAGAACAAGAGTTTGTTTCAAGTATTAATTTGACTGGTTTTCACAGGACCAATTCGGAAGTGGCAAGGAAAAATGCACTGAACGAAATTATAGCGGGATCAAATTTGAGGTATCGTAAGCGTAATTTTCAGGTAGGAGCTGCTGCGGTTTATCAGGGGTACGATAGAACTTATTCTAAAGATACATTACCATACAATCAATTCGATTTTAGAGGGAAGGGTACGGTTGGTGTTTCTGCAGATTATAGTTGGGTGATTAAAAACTTTAACTTCTTTGGTGAGGTTGCAACTTCTTCTTATTCGTGGGGAATGGCAAATATTCATGGCGTATTATTTTCCATGGATAGTCGTGCTTCTATGAGTGTTGTTTATCGAAACTACGGAAAGGATTATCAAACGTTTTATAATGCAGGCTTTGCGGAAGGTGGAAAGGCTCAAAATGAAAGTGGATTGTATGCAGGACTAAAATTAAATCTAACACGTCAATTTACCGTAAATAGTTATATCGATGTGTTTAAGTTTCCTTGGATGAAATATCAGGTTGATGGACCTTCGAATGGGCACGAGTTTATGATTCAACCTTCGTATAAACCAAGAAGAGGAACAGAATTATATCTTCGATTTAGAGAGCAACGAAGACAAAAAAATAGTCGAGATTCGGATGGAACAATAACTGGATTGGAAGACATTATTCAGCGTAACTATCGATTAAACTTGAACTTTAAGGTTTCTGAAAGTGTGACGCTTAAAAGTAGAATTGAATATGTAACGATTAATCGCCCGAGCAATACACCGGAAGATGGATTTATCCTTACTCAGGATATTCTTTTTAAACCTAAGTCTTTCCCGGTAGATTTATCCTTGAGGTATGCACTGTTTGATACGGACAGTTATGATTCTAGGATTTATACATATGAAAACAATGCGCTTTACGTCTTTTCCGTACCATCTTATTATTATCGTGGAAGTAGGGCTTATGCATTGATTAGATATACGTTTGCACGAAAGTTTGATTTATGGGTGAGGTACGGCGTAAGTATTTATGCAAATCGAAAAACACTCGGTTCAGGTGCAGAACAAATAACTGGAAACACAAAATCCGATGTGACAGTTCAATTGAGAATGAAGTTCTAATGCTGGGAGTTTTTGAACGCTTGATATTTTAAACTTGCATTCATTCCTGAAATTATTGCTGTTTCTTGTGTCTCTAATCCTTCACTCCATCCACCAGCAAAATAAATGTTTGAATAATTTTTTTCAATTGCCTTTAATTTGATTAAATCAAGTTTAAATTCGGGAGTTATCATTGGATGATTGAAAATCTCTTCATGTACAAATGTTCCGTTCGATTTTACTAATTCGACGTCTTCTTCCTGTAACCAACTTTTAAAATATCCAGTGAACATTGGATTGATTACCCCCAGATTCATCGTGTTTGATATTACCTCCGTATTTGCAGAATTTGTTTTGATGTTTAAAAACGAAACTCGCTTCGAATTAACAAAAGTACTGTCCGTGTGTATAACAATATGTGCTTTGAAATATTCGAATTCTTTAAGTTGATTGCTTAGTTCAGGCAAATCATTTAAAAGTTTTGCTGCCTGATATGGATGAATAGCAAAAACAACAAAGTCAAAGGCGTTCATTGCGTCGTCCGTCGATATAAAAACTTTGTTTTTTTCAATCTTTACGCTGATTACTGGACTTCCGGTAAGAATGTTTATTCCTTTTGTTTTTAATTCATTTCCAACACGATTTATTAAGGAGCCCATTCCGATGTTAGATACAAGGAATTCACCTTTTTTTAGGGCTTTTCGAAATGCAAATAATGATACAATCTCTTTTGTGTCAGTTCTTTTTATATCTTCTATCGATGTTCCTAATGAAGATGCAAGGAAGGGATAGACAACCTTATTTCTATAACTGTCCTTCAGTTTGAGCGTCTCAACCCACGCGCCAATATGTTTCGGGTATTCAGTTGTTTTTCCACTACAAATACGATGGGCGGAATTATAAAATTTTAAAAATTGAATTGAATGCGAAAGCTTGCCCCCTCGTAATCCACCATTTGCTGGACTAACATAATTTGGTTTGGGCTGAAGTTCCGATTCAACAATGAAAGAGCCCTTGAAGCTGGATAATTCATTTTCGTTGTATAATTGAAAATCTTTAAGGAATTGGATATAGTTATCCCAAGGACCTTCAGCAAAGTATTGTGGCCCTGCATCTATATGAAGCATTTCTCCTGAATGCGATTTTATGGGAATTGTTCGGGCGTTGCCACCAAGAAGACCTTCCTTTTCAAAAAGTGTAATTTCGGCGGTGGAGTCTAATTTATAAATGCCACTTGCGGCGGAAATTCCTGACATTCCCCCTCCAATTATTGCTACCTTAATCCGATTTTGACTGTTACTGAAAGGTATACTTATCACGATGACAGCAACAATCCCCAGTGTTTTAAACATGTCTAATCCTTTCTTCTGATATAAATTAATTTTGCTCTGCCTTTATGACTTTCTCTTTGGTCAATTTCAAATTTCCCGGTAGATTTAATCAATGGAGTTAACTTCTCAAATCCGTAATTTCTCGAATCAAAATTTGGTTGTTTCTTTTGAATTAAACCACCGACATCACCTAGGAATGCCCAGCCATCTTCATCAGCGATGTCATTTACGGTTTGGGTAATAAGTTTAATCACCTTTGGTGTTATGGTGTCAACTGTTTTCGTTTTGGATTTCGATTCAGGAGTTGAAGCGTCTTCTTTATCGGTATCAGATTTATGAAGAATTTCTAAATAGATGAATTTATCACAGGCTACGATAAACGGATCAGGTGTTTTTTTCTCACCAATACCAATTACGCTAAGACCT
This sequence comes from Crocinitomicaceae bacterium, assembly GCA_041596895.1. GTDB lineage: Bacteria > Bacteroidota > Bacteroidia > Flavobacteriales_D > Crocinitomicaceae > UBA4466. The sequence goes on from JBFHHS010000119.1 coordinate 6,719, forward strand.
GTTTCTCGAATTCTCATGGCCAATCTTGTAAAATCACTATCACTTGAAGCGATACAAAAACCATCGACTTTTTCTGAATATAAAATATCCATCGCATCAATAATCATGGCGGAATCTGTTGCGTTTTTTCCAGTTGTATAGCCGTATTGTTGCATAGGGGTAATTGCATTTTCTAAGAGAATTTTTTTCCATTTAGAAAGTTGAGGTTTTGTCCAATCGCCATAAATTCGTTTGATTGTTGGATTACCATACTTGGCAATCTCTTCCATCATTTCTTTAATATATTTTGAGGGGATATTGTCGCCGTCAATCAAGACCGCCATTTTTTTATCTTTTTCCATTATTGTTTTATTAATAAGAACAAAAGATATACTTGGAATTAAATAAATCTAATATTCAATATCCAAATTGAATTTGTTCTTAAGTGTGTGTAAGTTAGGGTTTTTTCTTGCAAGAGAAGCAAACTTGTCTTTACCCGTTTGAAACTTAACTTCTGCTTCTTGATTTTGAGAGATTTCCATTTTTAAGTCGATGAGGTAATTTTTCACCTCAGCACGGATATATCCAATCAAATCTCCTAAGTAAGGTTTGATATAATCTATCTGTACTTGATTGTCAACGATTAAAACGTATTCATGATCACTGACTTGTTTTGGGTCTCGTTTTATTAATGCATTGTAAATTGTTTCTTTTCGTTTCTCTTTCATTTCGAAAGCGAATCTTCTCCATGCCATTTTTAAATCATCAATGGTGTATGGATTCTTCGGCATATTATTAATGTCGATTCCTTGTTCTTCATTAACTTCCTCCGTTTTTTGAAGCATTTTCTTAATCGAAATACCACTGGTTTTAACTTGACCAGAAGGCGCAGTCATCACACGTGGAGCTTCTTTTTGCATGAAAACTTTCTTCGGTTCTTTTTTAACCACGGGTTTAACTGTGGCTTTCTTTGCTAAATCTCGAAGATTTTGATTCGGAAAAGGAATTATGTCAACAGGATCAGTTAAGCTTTTTTTTTTTCGAGCTCCTGAGTAATGGAACACAATTGCATAATGGCCATTTCGACTAAAAGTCTTTGGTTTTTTGAAGCTTTGTATTCAACATCTGTTTTACTTAAAACGCCTAAGGCACGAACTAAGTAATTGGCATCAATTTCTTTCGATTGTTCGATGTATTTTTCCTGAATAGATTCACTTACTTCAAGTAACTGGGCTGTTCTTACATCTTTACAAACGAGAAGGTTTCTATAATGATCTGCTAATCCTACCACAAAATTATGAGGGTCAAATCCACGTTCCACAATATCATTTAAAAGCAAAAGTCCATTTGGGATGTCCTCTTTTAATGCGCTTTCAACAATCCTGAAATAATAGTCATAATCCAGAATGTTCAAATTCTCAATTACATTCTCGTATGTGATTGTGTCACCTGAAAATGTTACTATTTGATCGAAAATGGATAAAGCATCTCTTAATGCTCCATCGGCTTTTTGAGCAATGATGTGCAATGCATCTGGATCTGCAGTAATGTTTTCTTTTTCTGCAATAGAAGCTAAATGATCCGCAATGTCTTTTACCTTAATTCTAGAAAAATCAAAGATTTGACATCTCGAAAGAATCGTTGGAATGATTTTATGCTTTTCAGTGGTCGCTAAAATGAAAATAGCATGCTTAGGTGGTTCTTCTAATGTTTTCAAGAATGCATTGAATGCAGAAGGAGAAAGCATGTGAACCTCATCAATGATGTATACTTTATAGTCGCCCAACTGCGGTGCAATTCGA
>JBFHHS010000120.1:0-8451 GCA_041596895.1 Crocinitomicaceae bacterium
ATGGTTTGTAAAACGCAAATTGAATTAATAAAACAACAAAGATGAAACTAGGAAAACTATTATTATTAGGAACAATACTTGTGGCGGGGTTTAACACATACGCACAAGATGATGATACAGAAAGAGAGTGTACTCGTATGCGCTTCCTTGCTGGAGAAGAATTAAAAATTAAGAATTATACTGCTGCGGCAACATATTACCTTAAAGGAGAAAAAATCTGTGGTGGGTACGATGCTGCAAACTATGCTCGTATGATCGGTACTTTAAGAAACGCTGTAAACACAACTCAAGACAAAGATCTTAAAGCGGCTTATAACGATACTTTAGTTGCGGCTTGGGATAGAGCTGAAGCGGCTGGAGCTTATAATAAGAAGGAAGACTTCACTAGAGCATCTGCAATCCTACAAACAACAAGTCCTGATCGTGTAAAAGCAGACAAATTATTTAGAAGAGGAATTAACACTTCTGGTACAGCTACCAACGAAGCTTACGTTTCTTACTTCTACTATAATACATATGCAATGTATTCTGAAGCTTCAGATGAAGCAAAGCCAGAACTAAAGAAAAGAATGATTAGCGAATATTTCGAATTATCTACTTTGATTAGTAAAGCTGGTATGTCAGTTAAGACTCAAGAAACAATCACAGGTTACTTTAACTACGTTGTTAGAAGTTGTGATGACATTCTTCCAGACTTAAAAGGATACATGGAAAACTTACCAACAGATCCAGAAGTGAAAAAAGCATCTGTTCTTAACTTCATCGAGTTATTAGAGAAAAAAGAATGTACAGAGAGTCCAGAGTACTTTGAATTGATCGATATCTATGTTGAATTAGATCCTCAGTCTTTTGACGCTCAAATAATGAAAGCAAAGGCTTTATTAGCTCAAAACAAATATTCTTCTGCAATCTCTGCTTTAAACACGGCTAAAGGTTTAGCACCTGACGATACGAAGAAAGAGGAAGTAACTTACGAAATTGCAAGAGCTCAATACCAATCAGGTTCTTATACATCTGCCTACAATACAGCAATGTCTGTACGTGGCGACCTAAGAGGAAAAGCACTTACAATAGCAGGATCTTCTGTTGGGAAAAATGCAAACAACTGTGGTTCTTCAACATTCGAAAGAAAATGTAACTACATCTATGCGGTTCAACTTTTAGAACAAGCAAGATCATTAGGAGAATCTACTGGTGGAACTATTTCTAGCTTTAGAAACAACTTCCCAACAGATAGTGAGAAGTTTGAAAACGGATCTCCTTCTTCAGTTTCATTATCTTGTTACGGAGTATCTGTTAATCCATAGAATTAACATGAAATTCCTTTCATCATTCGGTTTATTAACCAAGATACCTGTCGCAATTTTTGTGACAGGTTTTCTTTTTTCATGTGTTAACGATTTGGATACTATTCAAAAAGTAACGTTTGATAATGATGGGCCCAATGATGTTATGCGAGACTTCAATATGTTCTATAATGATTCAGGTTATGCTCGCGTAGAGATTCATGCAACACTTGCGGAAACATACTTAATCCCAACTCACATCACAAAATTAAAAGATGGGGTTAAGGTTGATTTCTATTCTGAAGACGGTACAATTATTTCTAAATTAACCGCACTTTACGGTGAAGTAAATTATGAAACCGGTAAATTTGTAGTCCGCGATTCTGTTGGACTCTTAAACCTCGAGAAAGGCCAACGCCTTGAAACTGAAGAGTTATTTTGGAATCAAAACGACAGTACAATTTACACCAACAAAAATGTGATTGTAAAATCTCCCGACAATTCTGTACAAGGTTGGGGACGAGGTCTTGAAACAACTCAAGAATTCAGTCGATATAAAATTCTTGAGCCTTATGGTAAATTCGACTTATCAAAATAACGTATCTTCGCATAAATTCTAGAATTATGAAAACCTATAATAAATTAATGCTTTACTTCTGGTTGCTAATGGCAGTTTTTCTGTTTATCGTTGTAACATATATGGCCATTAGTGAGGGTTTTCGTAAATGGGCTTTTTACTATGTATTTGCTGGTATCGCTTTACTTATGTTCATTGTTAGAAAATGGATGATTAAACGTATGGAAAAGCATATGAAGTATTTAGAAGAGCAACAAGCTGAAAACAAGTAGTTACCACTCATCCTAAATAAAGTTAATTTAAGCTGGTTTATTGCTAATCAGTACTATTAACTCCCACTTCATTCAGGCAATTACTTATTTTTGAATAACAAGACGATTTATTCGTTACTTACTGTAACTAAATCGCTTGTCAATTGTCTTACTTACCGGAATGAAATCAATTTTGTTTCTTTTTGTATTTGCTTGTCTCGCATCGAGTTTTTCGTTTGCGCAGCAGCTGCTTACCGGAACAATTTCAGATGAAAATGGTACCCCTATCCCCTATGCCAAAATCTATGTGAAGAATTCTGCGGAATTAAGAACTATGGCAGATCTGGATGGGCACTATGAAATGCGCCTTTATCAAGGAGAATACTTTTTAGTTATTACCTCTATGGGGTATGAACAAATCGAAGCATACGTAACCATTGAGGAAAATACAGTTGAGAAAAACTATCAACTCTACCCGACAAGTATTCAGGACATAGAACATGTCGATGTGACTGCTAAAAAAACAAACCCAGGTAGAGATATAATGCTAGAGGTAGTTAAAAAGCGAGATCAAATTAATCCTTGGAATTATCCGCATACAGTTCAAGGCTACATCAAAGCTTCTGAAAAGATAGACCGAAAAGAAAAAGAAGAAAAAAACAAGAAAAATAAAGACGAGGATGAAAACTTAGATCCAGATGGCATTGAAGATCCGTTTGCAGAGAAAAGAAAGGAAGATGAAGAACTTGCGAACAACATGAACCTTGTGGAAATCGATTTCACCCGTCATTATGGAGGAAAGAACAAAGTAAAAGAAATACGAAATGCCTATGACGCTCGTGGTTCTAAACGAAATAACCTCTACTATACTACTACTGTTAAATCTAATTTTAACTTCTTTGAAAATTTATTGCATTTAGACGACTTGCATCAAACACCTGTAAGTTCACCTATATCTGGTCCAGGAATTTTATCCTACAAATATCGTTTAGTTGAACAATATGAAGAAGATGGTCAGCATATCAGCAAGATTAAAATCATCCCAAGAAATATTGCAACGACAACATTAGAAGGATACATCTACGTGATTGACACATTGTGGTTGGTTCAAAAATTAGAACTGACTATGGAAAAGGGAAACCTTTTAATTTATGATTACTTTTCAATAACTCAAGAATTCGATCATCCAGGTGATAGTTTATGTGTATTGAAAAGGCAAACACTTGATTATGGTGTGAAGTACAAAAATCAAACTTCAACATGCACCACCTTTGCTGAATTTAAGTCCTATAATTTCAATCCGAATTTCCCCGCACGCTTCTTCAATAATGAATTGTCGATTACGGAAAAAGAAGCCTATAAGAAAGACTCCACTTTTTGGCAAGATAAACGTGTGGGTGTGCTTACCCCTGAAGAACGAGAGTACATTGCTGTAAAAGATAGTATCAAAGATTATCACAACAGAAAAGAATATCTTGATTCAATAGATGCGGCTTTCAACAAAGTAACTGCGCTTAAAGTGCTTTGGTGGGGAGTAGACCATCGAAATCGTGCTAAAAAGACGCAGTGGACCATCAACTCACTCGCCGCCTTCATTCGACCAATAATGATTGCTGGACCTCGCCTTGCTCCAGGTTTTTCGTATTTTAAAAAATGGGAGAACGAACGCTTTGTAGATTCATATTCAGAATTTTCGGTTGGACTTCTTAATGGTGACCCGAAAGGTTTCACAAATTGGAGCTATCGATATGACCCTTTCCATTTTGGAACATTAAGGGCGAATTTTTCGCATTCATTTGATGTTATTCGTGGTTATGATGCCATCACCCAAATCTACAAACGCGACAATTTTATAGAAACGACCGAAATTACCATCGGTAATAATTATGAACTTCTAAACGGACTATATCTAGACACTGATGTGAGTATGAGTGAACGACGTAGTTTGGAAGGTTATCGATTTTTAAATGTTGACGATGTACTACCGAATAATGAACCAGATAAATTCGAAACATACCAAGCTTTTATTATTGATGCAACATTGAGTTATACTCCAAATCAAAAATACATGAGAGAACCAAATAAAAAGGTTCTACTAGGTTCGCGTTGGCCAACATTTTATATCTACTACGAAAAAGGAATTCAAAACATTTTTGGAAGTGATGTTAATCATGATTACATCTTGGGGGGAATCATGCAAACCTTCAAAATTGGAACCCTTGGAACATCAAGCTACCACATTAAATCAGGACAGTTTTTAAACACAAAGTCACTAAAAGATGCGGATCAAAAATTCCATCGAAGAAGCGATCCTATCTGGTTTTCAAATCCCTTACATTCCTTTCAAGGATTAGATTCTACCTTACCCAGTGAGAAAATCTATTTAGAAGGACACTTCGTGCATCATGACAATGGCGCAATTCTAAATAAAATCCCGTTCATGAAAAAAACACGAATAGGCCTTGTTATTGGGGCCGGTGCTTTATATGTCCCGGAATTCAATTGGGAGCATTATGAATTACTGGTAGGATTAGAGCGAAATTTTAAATTTTCAAAACGACGATTGAGAATAGGTATTTATGGCGTCCTTTCTGATGGTAATCAAATTAAACCAACCCCAAGTTGGAAAGTATCCTTCGCCATCCTAGACAATCGAAGTTTAAAATGGAATTTCTAGTTCGTTCCGACTCGCGTAATTTCTTAATGTCCTTCTAGAACTAGCTTTTTCTCATTACATTTGTGTAACTAAATTTTGGCATATGTACGGAAAAATGAAAGATCATCTTCAAGCGGAATTAAAGGCTATTGAAGAGGCGGGAATATATAAAAGAGAACGTATCATCACTTCTCCACAAGGAGCAAACGTTCATGTAAATACAGGAGAGGATGTTGTAATTATGTGTGCGAACAACTACTTGGGTTTGTCTTCAAACGAAGAAGTAATTCAAGCAGCAAAAGATACACTGGATACTCACGGTTTTGGAATGTCATCTGTTCGTTTCATTTGTGGGACGCAAGACATTCACAAAGAATTAGAGGCTAAAATCGCTAAGTTCTACGGAACAGAAGATACTATTTTATATGCTGCAGCATTTGATGCAAACGGAGGTGTTTTTGAACCACTTTTCAGCGCAGAAGACGCAATCATTTCGGATGAGCTTAATCATGCTTCTATCATTGATGGTGTTCGTCTTTGTAAAGCTCAGCGATATAGATACAAGCATTCTGATATGAATGATTTGGAAGACCAATTGAAAAAAGCTCAAGATCAACGTTTTAGAATTATAGTTACGGACGGAGTGTTCTCGATGGATGGCGACATTGCTAAAATGGATGAAATTGTTGCCTTAGCGGAAAAATATGATGCGCTTGTAATGAGTGATGAATGCCACTCTGCTGGGTTTATCGGTAAAACTGGCCGTGGGGTTCCAGAACATTGCGGGGTATCAGGAAAAGTAGATATCATTACGGGGACACTTGGAAAAGCTTTAGGTGGAGCCATGGGGGGATACACAACAGGTAAAAAGGAAATCATTGACATGTTACGTCAAAAATCTCGACCGTATTTATTCTCTAATTCATTAGCTCCTTCTATTGTAGGTGCATCCAATAAAGTATTCGACATCTTAAGTTCAACTACAGAATTGAGAGACAAATTAGAAGCCAATACAAAATACTTTAAAGACAAAATTGTAGCGGCTGGGTTTGATATTAAGCCAGGAGATTCTCCAATTGTTCCAATTATGCTGTACGACGCTGCACTTTCACAAAAATTTGCAGACATGTTACTGGAAGAAGGTGTTTACGCTATTGGATTCTTTTATCCTGTAGTAGGAAAAGGTCAAGCACGCATTAGAACTCAAATTTCTGCAGCGCATTCAATCGCAGACTTAGACAAAGCAGCTGCTGCTTTCATTAAAGTTGGAAAGGCCTTGAATGTGATTGATTAAGATGATTGAAAAGGGAAAAGCATCTGAAATTGAAGCTATAATTGCGTTGACAAAAGCCTGTGGCAAAAACTTACGCGAAAATGGAATTGATCAATGGGATCAAAACTATCCTAACTTCGAGAATATTATAAACGACATCAAAACAGAAACATTGTTTACTTATAAATTAAACAATGAGTTGGTTGGCATCGTCGTCTTAAATGAAATGCAAGATCCGGAGTACGCCGAAATCAATTGGCGTACTCCACTTGACTCCAAAAACCTTGTCATTCACCGCTTAGCTGTTGCGCCTAATCATCAAGGAAAAGGTATCGCTAGAAAAATTATGGATTTCGCAGAACATTTTGCAGTTCAAAACAACTATGATTCTATTCGCCTCGACACTTTTAGTCAAAATATGAGAAATCAAAAGTTCTATTTAAATCGTGGATATAAGGAACTCGGATCAGTATTTCTATCTTATAAAAAAGACTACCCATACCTCTGTTATGATATGTTAACAAATGAGTTGAATACCTAGGTAATTGAAAAAACAATTATATTGTTATCTTTGACCATAACGTAATTTTAGTGTAATATAACCACTAAAAATTGTTGAGATAAATGAAAACTATAGCCTTATCTTTATTGTTGATTTTCGCCTCTTTTACAGTGGTACTATCGACGTATTATTTATGGCAAGATTCAGACTTCCAGGTTAGCATGCCGATAGAGGAAGAAGAAGATCACAGCAGCAATAACAAAGTCTCTTTTAAAGCAGAATTTTTAACTACACGATTAATTCTAAGTCTTTTAGAGCAGGAAAATTCTAGAGCAATCCAAAATCTCGACATTAATTCAAATTACGAGGATGTTTACCTCAACACGCCCTACTCCCCTCCTGATATGATGTGCTAGTTCTATTCGAATTCAGTATTATACATTATATCAAATCAAATGAAAAAATATTTTAAGCACCTAGGTGCAGATTTACCGGCTAGTTTAGTCGTGTTTTTAGTTGCCCTACCCCTTTGTTTAGGAGTAGGTTTTGCATCAACCAACGTAGAAGGCATTGATGATATGCCCAATATTTTCGCAGGTATCATTGCAGGTATTGTCGGTGGTATTGTTGTTGGAGCATTAAGTGGAAGTCGCATTGGAGTTTCAGGACCAGCCGCAGGACTTATCACAATTATAACGGCAGCAATTGCAACACTTGGAAGCTTCGATGCATTCTTGGTGGCTGTTGTTTTATCAGGAATTCTTCAAATTATTGCAGGATATGCGAAGCTTGGAATTCTCGGGAATTATTTCCCATCATCCGTTATTAAAGGGATGTTGGCCGCCATTGGTATCACGCTTATATTAAAAGAAATCCCACATGCATTTGGTTATGATGCAGACTTCTTTGGAGATGAATCTTTTTGGCAACCTGATGGACATAACACTTTTTCTGAGTTACTCTATGCGTTCAATGCGTTGGAGCCAGGAGCAATTATTATCAGTGTTCTTTCCATCCTTATCTTAATTCTTTTCAACACTGAAAAAATGAAGAAGATTGCGATTTTCAAAATCGTACCCGGAGCACTTATTGTCGTTCTTTTAGGGATTGCTTTGAACGTCTTATTTCAAACGTCGTTCCCTGATTTCTTATTGAATGAAAAACACCTGGTTCAATTGCCAGTTGCATCTTCATTAAGCGAATTCACGACTTTCTTTCAATTTCCAGATTTCAGTCATTTAACGAACCCGAACGTATATATCATTGCAGGAACGATTGCTTTGGTAGGAAGTTTAGAGACCCTATTGAGTGTTGAAGCGACGGATAATCTAGACCCAGACAAGCATCATACGCCTACAAATAGAGAGCTTAAAGCGCAAGGAGTCGGAAACATTGTATCAGGATTGATCGGAGGACTCCCAGTTACTCAAGTTATTGTACGAAGTTCTGCAAATGTAAGTGCTGGAGGTAAATCTAAAGTATCGACAATTGTACACGGATTATTCTTATTACTATCCGTATTCTTTATACCTACTCTAATTAATCTAATTCCACTTGCTTCATTAGCAGCAATTTTAATCATGGTAGGTTACAAATTGGCGCGTGTTCAACTTTTCAAAACAATGTATAAATCTGGATACGAGCAATTTGTACCATTTATCGCGACAATAGTTGGAGTATTATTGACAGACCTATTAAAAGGGATTTTCATTGGTATCGCTGTTGCAATTTTCTATATCTTACGTAGAAACTTTAGACACAATTATACGATTACAGAAACAGAAACTGCAGACGGACCTGAAATCCATATGGATTTAGCTGAAGAAGTAACCTTCTTAAATAAAGCCAGTATTGTACAGTATTTCTATGATGCCCCTGAGGGAGTCTCAATGATTATTGATGGTAG
>JBFHHS010000121.1:0-8398 GCA_041596895.1 Crocinitomicaceae bacterium
GGACAAGTATTGGATTCCAAGGTTTCTCAATCTGAAATTCTTATCGGGCAGCCAATTACGCTTACTTACATAGTTGATTTTAAAAAAACAGACTCTATCTTTTTTAGACCAAAAGAAGATCTCATTCAAGCTCGAGCAATAACGAATTCAAGTGATTTAACAACTGAGGGGATAGACTTTGAAATCACTCAAGCTTTTCAAGATACTTTTGTACTTAAAAATGATTCAAAAACGTGGATTGGAAAATACGTAGTTACTGCATGGGACAGTGGAATGTTTATTATCCCAGGACAAAATGTAATTATCAACGATTCGAGTTTTGTTTTTCCTGACATCGCTATAGCGTCGTATCTAACTGACCCAGTTGATGGAATTGATATTTACGATATTAAAGAAAATTATGCTGACATCCCTCCTGCCCCGTTTAATCTACTTGCTTTTATTAAATCGAATTGGTGGTGGCTTTTGATGATATTGTTTGCCATTATAGCATTTTTCGCATTAAGAAAAAAGAAAACTGAGGATGAAAAAGAGGAAGTTCCAGTTGCTATGTCTCTAAAGGAAAGAACACTCATTGCCATCGACGCATTGGAATCAGCTAAATTATGGGAGAAAGATCAATTGAAAGAGCATTTTGTTGAACTCTCCTATATACTAAGATCTTATCTCACTTCAAGATATGATATTACCTTATTAGAGAAAACGACTTACGAAACGAAAATTGTACTGACGGAAAAAGGATTGAATGATGATACTGTCGACATTATTGCGCGCATTTTATCTCAATCTGACATGGTGAAATTTGCTAAATCGAAGCCCGATACCATTGCAATCTTACGCATATCAACACTAGCCAAGCAAATAGTTGCTGAAACAAGCCCTTTAGAATTTGACAATGTTGAGTAACTGGAACATACGATTTTGGGAATATGAGTTCTTCTCACCAAATTGGCTTTGGCTGATGTTGGTTATCCCTGTCGTTATGTTTTTAATGTACTCATTGGAAAAAAATCGCAAAGGAGATATAAAATTTTCTAGAAAAACCCAAGACCAAAGAAATATTGGTTCATCTTGGATTATCCGTTTGAGAGAAGCTATGATTTTGGTTTACGGGTTGATTGGAGTGCTGCTCATTTTTGCGATGGCAAAACCGTTTCACTGGTCGCAATACGACGATTTTGATAAAAATTATAAAAACGGTATCGACATAATTCTTGCTATGGACGTTTCATTATCAATGTTAACTCGTGATTTTGAACCAAATAGATTGGAGGCATCGAAGCAAGTGGCAAAAGAATTTGTAGATGGTAGAACTGGTGATAGAATTGGATTGGTAGTATATGCAGGTGAAGCTTACACAGCTTGTCCCGCCACTTTAGATTATTCCGTTTTGAAAGATCAGATTGATAATATTAACGGTGATCGTATTGAAGGAGGAACAGCCATAGGAACAGGATTAGGTACGGCAGTGACACGTTTGAGAAATGACAGCATTGCTTCAAAAGTTATCATCTTATTAACTGACGGTAGTAATAATTCTGGCGAGCTATCCCCGGAAATGGCAGCAGAATTAGCTCGCTCAAAAAATATCCGCGTATACACCATTGGAGTTGGTCGAATTGGTGACGCTCCTTCTCCAGTAATTACACCTTTCGGGATCCAATATCAGAATATGCCCGTTGAAATTGATGAAATGACTCTTATGAAAATTGCAAGTATTACAAACGGCCAATATTTCAGAGCAACAGATAAAAAATCCTTGAAAGCCATTTATGCTGAAATTGAAAAATTAGAAAAACGGAAAATGGAAGACCAACACTTTAAAACAGAACCTCCATCTAACCCACAAGCTTTTTTAAATTGGGCAATTTTACTGGCAATGATAACTTGGGGCACAAAATACTTTATGTTTAGAATAAGTGAATAACCCGAAATACACATATCGAATTAATTCAATCCTTATTTGGATTGCACTCTGGGAAATTATCTTTTGGGGACTGTATTTCATTTTCATCTCAATATTCACCGGTTCTAGTGATAAATCAGAAGTAGACCATTTGATGTACAAATCTCCCGAAGCCTTTTACCTCTTAATTGGATTAGTGCCAATTATTGGGGTTTACTTATACAACATCATAAAACACAACAAAAATGCGCGTCGGGTCAACAAACGTGTGATGGAGTCATTACTCCATCCTGTATCCTCTTTCAGTAGCTTTATGCGTTATTTCCTTTTTAGGAATGCCTTTGTTTTACTTATTATTGCTGTTGCCCTTCCTATTTTCGGGAAAAAGAAAGTATCTGGAACCTCTGAGACTTTAGAATTAGTTGTCGCTTTAGATATTTCAAATTCGATGAATACCTGCGACATTAGCGCAAACACATCGCGCCTTGAAATTTCAAAACGCGCCTTGATTCAATTAGTAAATAACTTGCACGGTGAAAAAATTGGAATCTGTCTCTTTGCAAATAATGCTTTTGTTCAACTTCCTTTAACTCGTGATTATTCCGCTGCTAAACTTTTTATCCAAGACATAGAAAGTGGTATGATAAGTAGTCAAGGGACTAACATCAACGAAGCGCTAATTGTTTCTAACGAGATGTTCTCAAAAGAAAAAACAACCAAAGGAATCATCATGGTTACTGATGGAGAAAATCATGAGGAAAGTCCAGATGAAATTCTTGCTGAAATCAAATCTTCGAAGGTCCAACTAAGCATATTAGGCATCGGGACAAAACGTGGAGGACTGATACCTAAGAATCCAAATCGACCAGAATTGGGATACAAAACAGACGCCATTGGTAAAAGCGTAGTTTCTAAACTGAACGAATCGTTTCTTCAGAAATTAGCTCAAAAAGGAGGCGGAAAAGCATCAGTGAGTTCCAGTGAATTCCCTAACCTTTCTGCTTTATTAACACAAATTAACCAGATGAAGCGAACAAAAATTGATAATTTAGAGTTCGATATAAAGGAGGAACGCTATCAAATTCCATTGTTTTTATCCTTGGTCTTTTGGTTTGCATACCTACTTTGGTCAAAACGTTACGTAGGATTGTTAGATAATCTGGTAAAAAGAAAATGAAATTTATTCTAAACATAATATTCGTGTTTGTTGCAGCTTCATCCTTTGCACAGGAATGGAGAGATTCGCTTGCGGTAGCAAGAGAAGCATATAAAAACAAAGAATACCCAAAAGCGGTTAAATATTATGAGTCGGCACAAAAAAAAGCACCGGAAAATATTGACCTGTCCGATGAGTTAGCACAATCGGCATACAAGGCTCGGGAATTTGAAAAGGCAGAAAAAATATACCAACAAAACGCAGGTTCTAAAAATTCCAATATTGATAAAGCAGCAAACGCTCACAACATTGGAAACGCTCGAATGAAACGTAAGGATTATCAAGGCGCTATTGATTCCTACAAGAATTCATTGCGACTCAATCCAAATGATGATAGAACGCGATACAACCTTTCTGAAGCGATTAGGCAATTAAAAAATCAACAGGAACAAAATAAAAAGAACCAACCTCAAAATCAGAACGAGGAGAAAAAAGAACAAGACCAGCAGGATCAACAAGATCAACAAGGTGACAAGAATGAACAAAATCAAGGAGAACAAAAACCAGGAGACCAGCAAAATGGCGAACAAGGTCAACCTAAGAAATCAGATGGACAAGGAAATCCTGGAGACTCAAAAAGCAAACTACCTAATAAAACGGCAGACCGAATGTTAGACAAGTTGATGAAAGAAGAAGCTGAGACAAAACGGAAATTAAATAGTGGACAAGGAGGTAATCATTCTCCAAAATCAGGTAAGGATTGGTAAGTTATGAATAAACTGCTCTCCATATTGATTCTATTTTTAAGTTGTCCTTCTTTTGGTCAATCACCTAAAGTGGTACTATCAATCGATCCTTGTCGCGCTGAAGTAGGTGAAATTTTTACTATTACAATAAAATCAAATGTTCAAGGAGAAGTAGAAGTTGATAATAAACCGAGTTCTTTCGTTCCAGGTTACGATATCATGAATGGTATGGAACAAGAAATGGATCCAAATACTGGAGACGTTATTACATACTATTATCTTTCTCAAACAGGCGCCATTGGAAAGCCTGGAAAATATACTATTGGCCCAGCATTTATTAAGCGCGGAAATAAAGTGTATCAATCCAATACTGTCGAAATCGTTGTTGGAGACAAAACTCAAATGACGGGCAGCGAAGTAACGTCTGCTCAACTAAAGGAAGATGCGTTTGGGATTATTCAAACCAACAAGAAAACAATTTATGAAGGTGAACCAATTCTTGTTTCAGCAAAAGTATACTCGCATTTCGACCCTTCCCATTTAGCAGGATATCGAAGTTATTCTATGAAAGGTGCCGTTGATCGACAACCAGTTGGTAATTCACAACGAATCATTGTAGAACGAGAAAAATTCAAAGGCATTGATTTATATGCTTTTGAATATGATAAAAACATTGTCTTCCCTTCAGGTACCGGAACCTTTAAAATAAATGGTTACGCGATGAACCTTCATCGAGGATATGAAAGCTACCCAATTACATCGAATCAAGCGGTCATTGAAATATTGCCACTACCTGGAATTCCACCAGCTGACTTTATTGGCGGTGTAGGAAACTTCAGTGTCGACAGAACAATTGATGCGAAATCAATGAAACAAGGGGATGTCTTCAAAATGAAAATTAAAGTTAATGGAGTTGGTAACCTTCAAAACACAATCGAACCAACACCAATTCTCCCAAAAGGACTGATTGTATATGGAGATCCTGTTATCGTTGAAGAGTATTCATATAACTCACACGGAACAGAGGGTAGCATTACCTATGAATATAACATTCAAGTGAATAGTCATGGAGACATAGAAATTCCTGCAATGACTATTTCTTTTTTCGATATCAACAAGAAAAAATACGTCACTTCAGAATCTGAAACAGAAAACATAACGGTAAAAGCAGACAAATCCTATATCACGCAAGAAACACAAGACCCAAAATCAAGTGTCATCGAAGAATTGCCATACATCTCAACACTAAGAGACTCAAACTCAAATTTAAAAGAAAACGTGTTTTTTGGAACACCACTTTTCTGGGTGGGTATAGGTTCTCCACTTTTTGCGGCTTTATTATTCATTTTCATTCGTAGAAAAAGGGAGTCTGATGCAGAAGAAATCATTCTGAAAGAAAGAACACGGCAAAAAGATAAGGAACTAAGCACAAGTCTATCCCTGATTGAATCATCAATGAATTCGAATGATGACAATGTTTTTTATACTGGAATTGAAGGTGCGTTAATAAAAGCTTTTGAAATTCGATTGGATGTACAAGATGATCGTATCCTGAATAAAACTGAAATTTATGATTATCTAAAAAATTCAGGTCAAATTGATTTATTATCGAAAGTTAAGCACGTCTTTACAACAACAGATCAATTCAGGTATGGTTTTGCATCTACAAACGATTCAAAACAACAACTTTATAGCCTGCTAAATGAAATATTAACTCAGATTAAATAGTGCGTTCTACAAAACCATATATCGCCCTTTATATCCTGTTCGGACTATTTTCAAATTACACATTTGCTGAAGTCACTCCTTTTGAGAAAGCGTCCAAAGCTGTTGAAAAAAAGCAATACAAACAAGCAATTTCAGGGTTTGAAAACATCCTTAAAGAAGACCCCAATAACACTTCTGCCTATTACAATTTAGGGGTGGCTTATTTGGGTAAAAAATCATACGGGAACGCAATTTGGGCATTTGAGAAAGTATTGAATCGTATTCCAAATGATTCTGAAACGATCGAGCAACTTGAATATGCACATAGGGAATTGAACACCGACTTTCCTTTTGAGCCACGGTTAAATGCATTTGCTTCTGGACTATATAGTATCTCATCAAATAAATGGTCCATAATTGCGATTATTTGCAGTATTCTAATCACCATCGCTATTGTTCTTTTCAAACTAAACAGTTCCCATTCAATTCGACGAATGACTGCCGTTTCGGGATTTATACTGAGTATTCTTTTTCTTTCAAGCATCATTTTGGCTTCCTCAACCAAAGAATATCAAACTGAAATGAATTATGGAGTTGTAACAAAAAAAAGCATTCAGACCTTCGATCAAAAATATGAAGTCAGCAATAAAAAAATTATGGAAGGAGCGCGACTTCGACTGCTTCAGAAAGACTCTGCAGAATTCATGCTTGTAGAAACACAGAATAGAGAACAGTTCTTTGTTCGATATGAGGACATACAATATATTTAGTCGCTATTTATAAAGAATAACCCTACATTTGCGCTCAGAATGGAACGCAAGCAAAACATACGACTTTTAGACTTAGACGGAATTAAATCTGCTCTTCAGGAAATGGGAGAAAAACCCTTTCGTGGAAAACAAATATTCGAATGGCTCTGGCAAAAAGATGCCATGACTTTTGAGGATATGACCAATTTATCTAAAACGTTGCGTGAAAAATTAAATGAATCGTATTTCATTGACCACATCGAATTAGAAGACCAACAAATAAGTTCGGATAAAACAATAAAATGTGCTTTTAAAATTGATGAGGGTAAAGTAATTGAAGGCGTACTGATTCCAACATCATCTAGAACTACCGCGTGTATTTCATCACAAGTTGGTTGCAGCCTTGCATGTAAATTTTGCGCAACGGGGAAATTGAAACTCATGAGAAACCTAACTCCTGGCGAGATGGTTGACCAAGTTGTTTATTTAAAAAATCAAGCGGAAAATAGATATAACACAACACTCAGTAACATTGTTTACATGGGAATGGGGGAACCGTTATTGAATTACAACCACATGCTCCGCTCAACGGAACTGATCTGCTCACCTGAAGGGTTAGGCATGTCGCCAAAGCGAATAACGGTTTCTACTGCAGGAATCGCCAAGATGATTAAAAAACTAGGCGACGATGAAGTAAAATTCAATTTAGCACTTTCGCTCCATGCTGCAAACGATAAGAAAAGAAGTCACATCATGGACATCAATGATTCTAATAACCTGGAATCATTAAAAGAAGCATTAATACACTTTCACAATAAAACGGGATCTCGTGTTACCTTCGAATACATCATCTTTAAAGATTTTAACGATGGACTTGAGGATGCACAAGAACTGGCTGAGTTTGCCAAATGTGTCCCATGTAAAGTGAACATCATTGAATACAACCCTATAGACGACGGCGAATTTCAGCAAGCAGACCCTGAAAAAGTAGATGCATTTGCAAATTACCTTGAAAAGAAAAACATGATTGTACATGTTCGTAGAAGCCGAGGAAAGGATATTGATGCAGCCTGTGGTCAATTAGCAAACAAGAATAAAGCTATACTAAAAGAGGAACGAAAGTTAAAATAATCACATTTTTCAACGAACCGCGCACAAAGAGAACAGGTAAACCCTAAGGAATAATCAATTACATTTCTTAATTTTGCCAAACGAAAAAATAATTGGGTTCCCATGCAACCAAAACAAAACTATGGGAGTCTTTACATTGAACTATTCAATCAAAACACAATGACAAAAAAAATTATGAATCGATTATTACTAGTTTTTGCAATGTTCGCTAGTATATCAGCATTCGCTCAAGGCGAATTAAAAGCTGCTGATTTAAATGGAGCATGGACTATGATCCAAGAAAAAGATGGTGTTCAGATATTTCTTAAACAAGAGAAATGTGACGTTGGGGCAACTAAGCCATTAACATATGCATTTATCAAAGTAAAAAACACAACGTCAGAAGCAAAAACAATTGAATTTCTTTTTGAAACTCACTATGCTGATAGATGTGTTGGATGTGGAGATGAAAGAGAATACATTCAGACAATTAACATTAATGGAAACTCTTCAGTTGAAGGAGATTCTTCATTTGAGCGTTCTGAACTTAGCTTGTTGATTAATAACCCTTTTCAATCTGAAGAAGACAAATTAGACTTCATCAAATTGATTAAATTAAACATTACTAAATAATGAAAAATTTACTTCTAATACTGAGCTTTATATCCATTGGGATTATGGGTAACGCTCAATTCTGTATTCCAGTTTCACCAGAAGATACAACTTATGTTTGTCCTGGAGATTCTGTTTTAATCTCGGCAAATACGCCAGGAGCACTTGATTATGACTTCGATAACGGAGCACTTCCTTCTGATTGGAGTTTAACTGGAACGTCTTTTTTCAGTCAACCATGTGGACCAGGGATTGATACTACAGCTTACTACTGGGCAGCTACATCGGCAGCAACACCTCAAATTACAACAGCAGATTTAAATGTTTCTTGTGGTGGTGTAATTACTTTCGATATGAAATATGCTGTACAAAGTGGTTCTTCACCTTGTGAAGGTCCAGATTTAGCTAACGA
>JBFHHS010000122.1:0-8334 GCA_041596895.1 Crocinitomicaceae bacterium
ACTCTAATTACATCTGACAATTCGCTGTTGATAAAAGAGTCTGAAATTGTTGTCTTAGCCTTAAAACCCTACACAATCATTCCCTTTTTGAAGGAAAATGCCGCGCTTTTCAACTCAAACCAACACACACTTGTTTCATGTGCTACAGGAATTACGATTGATGAAATTCAAAATGCTATAGGTAAACCTATGGGGATATACAGGGCAATGCCAAATACAGCTGCAAGTGTAAACGAATCGATCACTGCCATTTCCAAAAACAATGATCCATTAGGACGTGAACTACTAGTTAATGAAGTATTTACATCACTTGGTGAGGTCGTTACAATAGAAGAATCTTTAATGGAGTCGGCTACAATCCTAGGTGCTTGCGGAGTTGCTTTTGTACTTCGATTTATGCGTGCAATGATTCAAGGAGGAGTGCAAATTGGATTTGATGCAGATACTGCTACAAAAATCGTTAGCCAGACGATGAAAGGTGCTTCTGAATTAATCATTCAAAACGAAACCCATCCAGAACAAGAAATTGACAAAGTTACAACGCCTAAAGGCTGTACCATCGTTGGTTTAAACGAAATGGAGCATGCCGGATTTAGTAGTTCACTAATAAAAGGGATAGTAACTTCGTTTCAGACTATAGAAAAATAGGAGTGAAGGTCATTTTTAATATCTTAGTCCTCCAAATAATACTGCTGAAAACTTGTAATGAAGTTATTTAAAATTGACATTTCATTAAAACTTCTCATACTTGCTTTGTCGAGTTATCTACTTGCGCAATTATATATTGGCTTACCGCAACAGATTATTTCATGGGATGCTTTTGGATATTACTTGTATTTACCTTTTACTTTTATTTACGGAGATTTAAATTTCTCTAGTTTCGATACTGTTAATGCTATCGTTGACCAATATGAGAATACAGCAACGCTGTATCAATTTGTTAATGCAGGCAATGGAAACATGGTTATCAAATACCCAGTTGGTGTTGCCATTCTCGAATCTCCTTTTTTCGCAATTGGTCATTTGATCGCTTGGGTTTTCGGATATAGCATGGACGGTTTTTCAGCACCATACGAGATTATGATGTTCGTATGCAATACTTTCTATGTGTTTGTTGGCGCCATCTTTTTACGTAAAACGTTATTAAAACTATTCACCCCATTAATCTCAGGAATCGTCCTCTTTATTATCGTTTTAGGCACAAACTACCTTGCTACAGGAACAATGGGGATGGGGAATTCACACATTCCACTTTTTGCGCTACATGCAATTGGACTTTACCTTGTTATCAAATGGCACGAAGCACCTTCGTATAAGTTAAGCCTATTTCTTGGTGCCCTTATTGGACTGATGATAATAACACGTCCTACTGAAATATTATTTGTTCTTATTCCAATATTTTGGGGTGTACGCTCAGTAAAGACTTTCATTCAGAAGTATACCGAATTATTTAAAAATCATTTTTTAAAATTGGCACTAATGATTGGTGTTTTGATTCTTGTCGGGTTTATCCAATTAATCTACTGGAAGAGCGTAACAGGTGAGTGGATCTTTTATAGTTACGACAATCCTGGTGAAGGATTCGAATTTTTCAAACCATATACGATAGAATACTTATTTAGCTTTCGCAAGGGCTGGTTGGTTTATACGCCAGTTATGTTTTTCGCTTTGATTGGTGTCTTTATTGGGCTTAGTAGGAAATATCTTTTCGGATTGGGAATTTTGCTATTTACAATACTTAACCTTTGGGTAGTTTCAAGTTGGTCTTGTTGGTGGTACGCTGGAAGTTTTGGGCAAAGAAGCATTGTTCAATCCTATCCAGAAATGGCGATAGCGCTTGGAGTATTCATCACTTTTATTTCAAATAAAAAAGGATTGCGAATCGTATTTAGCATTTTCACATCGTTGTTTATTCTTTTGAATTTATTTCAAACATGGCAAATGAAAAAGAGAATCATTCATCCAACACGCATGTCTAAAGAATACTATTTTGCTGTATTTGGTCGCACGGAGGCACCTTTTAATGGTGAAGAGCTGATGCTTGTTGAGCGCGCAACCGTAGGGAAAGCAAGTCCAAACAACTTGCATTTATACAAAAAAGATAAAGTTCTCATCGAAAAGGAAAGCGTTCATTTTGAATCAGATGAAGAATATGTGGATTTCGATCGTTTTGCAATGAAAGATATCACAGAGAAGGATCATTGCTGGATTAAAATTTCAGGTAAAAGTAGAGTTGAGGAATTAGGTGATGAAGAGCAATATATTTTAGTAACAGCCTTTACACATGATGATGTCAAATACAATTGGACAGGTTGGTCGCCCACTGAAATGAAAAGCAACCCTATGGATTCGACAATTGTAGATATTGAAATTTGGTATTTATCACCAGAAGTTAGAAGTCTTGAGAATGAATTCGTTTTTGAAATTTGGAATCGAGCAAAGAGTACTGTTACAATTGAGGATTTAAAAATTGAAACCTTTATTCGAAAGTAATATTTCGAAATAAATAAACTGAATACGTATATTTATCAACTTATGGAACACGAGTTTAAAAAACTATCTATCATTATTCCGGCATATAACGAAGCCAGAACTATTCACTTAATCCTAAACAAGGTTAAAAACGTTGTTTTAAACAATGGAATTACAAAAGAATTGATCATAGTAAATGACTTTTCTACGGATGAGACAGAAAAAGTAGTTAAGGATTATATCGCTGCGAATACTGATATGAACATACGCCTTTTCAGTCAAGATAAGAACTACGGAAAAGGAGCTGCTCTTCACAAAGGAATTGAGCTAGCAACAGGTGACTACCTCATTATTCAAGATGCAGATTTGGAATATGACCCGGCAGAGTACAACGATTTATTGAAACCAATTTTGGAAGGACAGGCAGATGTTGTATACGGATCGCGTTTTATTGGAGGGAATCCACATAGAATTTTATTCTACTGGCACTCCATTGGGAATAGGTTCTTAACGCGTCTTTCAAATATGTTTACGAATTTGAATTTAACAGATATGGAAACTTGTTATAAAATGATTCGTACCGATATTGCTCAGTCATTGAAATTGAAAGAGAATCGTTTTGGTTTCGAACCAGAAATTACAGCAAAGCTTTCTCGCATTCCTAAGATTCGTATTTATGAGGTAGGTATTTCATATTACGGAAGAACGTACGAAGAAGGAAAAAAGATTGGATGGAGAGATGGTTTTAGAGCGATTTACTGCATTTCTAAATACAACATTTGGAGTAGAAAATAGCACAGGTCAAAACTTCATTATAAAACATAAAAAAAGCCTCTCAAAAATGAGAGGCTTTTTTTTATTGAGTCTATTTTTATTTCTTTTTCTTATTCTTCAATTGTTCTTGTTGCGCTTTTTGCATTTGCTCAAGACGTTCTTGGAACTTAGACTTAGTTTTTCCTTTCTTTGGATTTGCCGCAGCTGTCGCTTTACGGTTAGCCATTTTCAACTTAAGTTTTTCTTCATCTACAAAGAATTTCTTAATTAACACCATAATTAAAATCGATGTCAACGTTGAAATAAAGTAGTAGTATGATAAACCTGAAGAGTAGTTATTAAAGAAGAAGATCATCATAATAGGGAAGAAGTACATGATTACTTTCATGTTAGGCATACCTGGTTGAGAAGGTTGCTGCATCTGACCGCTATTAATGTGCGTATAAATCAATGTTGTTACAGCCATCAATAGTGTAAACAAACTGATGTGGTCTCCATAAAATGGAATTGCTGGAATAGTCGCAATCGAATCATAAGAAGATAAATCCTCTGCCCACAAAAACGCTTTTTGACGTAAATCAAAGGTAGAAGGGAAGAAACGGAACACCGCAAGTAAAATTGGCATTTGAATCAACATAGGAACACACCCTGCTAAAGGACTGGCGCCAGACTCTCGATAAAGCGTCATAGTTTCCATTTGCTTTTTCATTGAATCAGCTTTGTCTGGATAACGCTCATTTATAGCTTCAATTTCAGGCTTCAATATTCTCATTTTAGCTGAAGAAGTATACATCTTCCATTGAATTGGCATTAAAGCGAATTTAATAATCAATGTTAGAAGTAAGATAGCAATCCCCATACCCATTCCAGTAGATTTCAGTACATTGAAAATAGGCTGAACCGCATAAAGGTTAATCCAACGGAATAATCCCCAACCATAATTCAATACATCGTCATAACCATCGTCATATGAAGTCAGTACTTTGTAATCATTTGGACCAAAGAACCAGTTCATTGAAACAGTTCCGTTATCCACGTTATTTAAATTCAGATTTGCAGTCGTAGAAAAATCTTTCAAGTGAGTCCAATCTTTGGCTTCACCTTCTTCGTATGTATCAATTTCAAACTTAGAACCTTCTTTACCAAAACCATTATGAGGATTGATAAAAGACGAGAAGTAACTTTGTTTAAAACTAACCCAATCCACTTTATCTTCAGCAATTTCCTCACCATCCGTCATTTCATTTAGCCAATCAAACCCTTCGTCTTCATATTTGAAACAAACTGTTGAAACACGACGTTGTTCACTGAATAAACGTTCCGTTTTACGTAAAGATGCATTCCAATTGAACATCACATTTTTAGGAGTCACTTTTCCGGCAAAACCTCTTACTGTAATGTCGTGATCTAAATCATATGCATTTGGCTTCAAAGTATAAGCAAACTCAACAGCTTCTTTTCCTTGTCTTTTTAATTCAAAAACAATTTTAGAGTCTGTTTTAGATTTCACTGTAAAAAGCTCGTCTACCGTATTTAAATCAGCACCATCCATTGGTAATGTAATACCATTTGTAGCGTCTCCTTCTTTAAAGAAGATTAATGGATCTACTTTATCATCATTCTTAGCATAGTTTGCGTATGTTTCAAACTCTTTCAAACGTACAGCAGCAATCTGACCACCTTTAGTTGTAAAATCGATAATTAACTTTTCATTTTCCATTCGGATAAGCTCACCTTTCACATCCTTAACAGGTTTTTCAGGTTCTTCCACAACAGGCTCAACCGCCGCAATAAGTGTATCCTTTTTAGTGATTGAATCCGTATAAATTAAAGCACCAGACTCATCAACCATTTGCTCTCCTAAATCATCTAATTTAGGAACTAGCGTACTTGCCAATTCAACTGATTTTTCTTCGTTTGCTTTAATTTCAGCTTTCTCTTTTTCCTCTGCTTTTTTGATTTCGGCCAACTCTTTCTTTTCCATTTCAGCAATCTCTTCATCAGAAGGTTGATTATAGATGGTAAATACAGAAAGTATTAATCCGATTATAACTAGTCCAAAGACCGTATTTCTATCCATTATTTGTGTTTTTCTTTTTTTATAAAATTAACTTTATTTACTGTTTTTAAGGGCAGCTCCAATAAATGCAGTAAAGAGAGGATGCGGCTTCGCTACGGTACTTTTATATTCAGGATGAAACTGAGCACCAACAAACCAAGGATGATCTTCGATCTCAACAACTTCCACCAATCCCGTTTCAGGGTTTTTTCCTGTTGCTTTCATTCCGTTGTTTTCAAATTGCTCTAAATAGCTATTATTGAATTCATATCGATGTCTATGTCGCTCTGAAATTTTATCAGTTTGATACGCTTCAGAGACATAACTACCAGGGGTAAGTTGACATTGATAAGCACCTAAACGCATAGTCCCACCCATTTCAGAGATTTCTTTTTGTTCTGCCATAATATCAATAACAGGATCTTTACAACCATCCACAATTTCTGTTGTGTGTGCTTCTTTTAACCCCATCACATTACGAGCAAACTCAATCACTGCGCATTGCATACCAAGGCAGATCCCTAAAAAAGGAACTTTATTCTCGCGCGCATAACGCACTGCTTCAATTTTCCCAGATATACCTCTAGAGCCAAAACCTGGAGCCACTAAAATCCCATCTAATCCGGATAAATTCTCATCTAAATTTTCTTTTGTAACCTTTTCAGAGTGAATCCAACGTACATTCACTTTAGTCTTATTCGTTACTCCGGCATGAATTAACGCCTCACTAATTGATTTATATGAATCTTTTAGCTCCACATATTTCCCCACCAAACCAATTGTAACTTCCGACTCTGGGTGTTTTAATCGATTTAAAAACTCTTTCCAAGAATCTAAGTTCGGAACAGATTTAGTTGGTAAGCTTAATTTTTCAAGAACAACCTTATCTAATTCTTCCGCTTGCATTAATAATGGAACATCATAGATTGATTCAGCGTCTCTTGATTCGATTACTGCATTCATATTAACATTGCAGAATTTCGCAATCTTTCTTCTTAATGTTAAATCTAATTCGTGCTCTGTTCTACAACAAAGAATATCAGGCTGAACACCTAACTCTAACAATTGTTTTACTGAATGTTGTGTTGGTTTAGTTTTCAACTCTCCAGCAGCAGCTAAATAGGGTACTAGTGTAAGATGAACTACAATACAATCCTCATCAAACTCCCATTTCATTTGACGCACAGCTTCAACATAAGGCAATGATTCAATATCACCTACAGTTCCGCCGATTTCAGTAATAACAATGTCGTAATCACCTTTGTTCCCTAAAATTTGGATGCGTTCTTTTATTTCATTCGTGATGTGAGGAATCACTTGAACCGTTTTTCCAAGAAATTCACCACGACGTTCTTTCTCAATAACTGATTGATAAATCCTACCAGTAGTTACATTATTTGCTTGAGAAGTAGGTACATTCAAGAAACGTTCATAATGACCCAAATCCAAATCAGTTTCCGCACCATCATCCGTAACAAAACACTCACCGTGCTCATAAGGATTTAAAGTTCCTGGATCGATATTAATGTAAGGATCAAGCTTTTGAATAGTTGTTGAATAACCTCTAGCTTGTAATAATTTTGCAAGTGATGCAGATATGATACCTTTTCCCAGAGAAGAAGTAACCCCTCCAGTTACGAATACATATTTAGTTGAATTTGACATAATATATTGTGTAACTACGGGATACAAAGTTACAAGATATCTACTTCCAACCGCAGAAAATCAAGATTAATTTCAACGGTTTACTAACAATTGTTCTTAATAAACTTTAAATCAAAAAACTCCTGTCTTGCAATAAACTGATTTTAGTACAGTTAATAAACTCTAAGAACAATATTAATGCGATAGAATAAATTCAGTTTTTGGTGTCAGGTTGCGCAATTATGACTCACGTGTTTTTATAATCTATTTGCTATTACGAATTCTCTTTGGCTAATCATTTGGATTCGGTTCATAAGATAAGCCTAACCTTTCAATAACTCCAATTTTCATTCATCCCAAACTGCATATAGAACTTTAGGTCCCTAACATCTGCCGTATCAAATACAGGACATCCATTTTCATCCAGTCTTGGATAGTGAGGTGTTGTATGCTTTAAATCAATTGGGAGAAAAACCATATCGTGAATCAATCTATTTTGTATCGCGTGCCTAACATGTTCCGAATCAACTCCTAAATTTAGGTGTATATTCTGTCCATATGGCAAATTATAGATAAAAGCTCCGTAAACAATGCCGTGACTGGTTTTACCAAATGGTAGATCTTCTAAAATCTTGAATCCATTTGGCGATTTTTCCGAATGAATTTTCTCCCAACGTGCACCTTTCGATTCGCCTGTCCACAATTTAAAGCCAGTTCCAAACTTAAAATCATCTTGCCGATAAGAAGCATAAAAAAGTCCTGTTCTAAAACGATCTTTACCCTGACCCGCAAACACGTCGTTTTCATGATAAACACTTATATTTTTGATGTGTAAACCAAAGCCACCGGACCTTTGAGAACTTCCAGTATTATCAAAATACCAGATATAATTATATCCTATTCCGAGATTATATTCTGTTTGATGATTCAATCCATCTAACTGAAAATCAGCATGCATCTCCTTTTTACCACCCAGTAAAACCAAGCCCAACGCGTTTCTAGTTTCCCAAAAATTAGTTCTATTTCCCAGACTATTTTTATAGAAAGAAACTGTTGTCCCAGCATTAACTTGAAAAAAGTAATCAGTATAGAAGGCATTTAGATTTAAACCGACAGTGTTTGCATGACTCCCAATGTTGATCACAACACCTGCAGAACCTCCAAAATGGTCCTTAAAATAGTTTTGCCCCTTTAAAGTAAAAGGGTATACCAATAAGAATATAAGGATAAGACGCATTAGTGCAAAGATGTCAAAAAACATTCCAAATTGAAATCTCTCCAAACGAAACGAAATATGTCCAATTATCCCAAAGTCTCCTCAACCTATCAATAAAACTGTAGATTTGTTTAAGATGAATGCAAAACGTTTTTATTGGCTAGCACAA
>JBFHHS010000123.1:0-8258 GCA_041596895.1 Crocinitomicaceae bacterium
AAAATCGACAAACTTCCCAACTCCACGCAAGATATCTTGAGAAAGAGGAACTTCAAATTCAACCAAAGCATTCATCACAGGAGCATTTGGCGGAGAAGGGCGACGTTGAATCAAGTTTTGTTGAGCAAACGAAATCGCGCAAAAATGAAGAGCGAAAATGAGTAGAAATCGATTCATAGCTTGTCTTTTCACATGAAGATACACATTCATCTTGCATTTTTTAAGAAATAATTATCTTTGTCGCTCATCGCAAAAATGTTTATAGCATGCAACTGTACAACAAATTAAGTGCGACTGAAAGGGCAAAAATGATTGAGGAAGCCGGAGTAAAGCGATTGACGCTCTCCTTCTACCAATACCATCATATTCAAGATCCCGTTTCATTCCGCAACGAATTATTTATCGCCTGGAACAAGCTCGACGTACTTGGAAGAATTTACGTAGCAAAAGAAGGAATTAACGCTCAACTTTCTGTTCCTGCACCTCTTTTTAACGCGTTCAAAGAACATTTGGACTCGTATGATTTTCTAAACGGCATTCGATTGAATATCGCCATCGAACAAGACGATTTTTCGTTTCTGAAGTTGAAAATTAAGGTACGCGATAAAATCGTCGCAGACGGTTTGAATGATGATACTTTTGATGTGACCAACAAAGGGGTTCACCTGAAAGCCGCAGATTTCAACGCCTTACTCGACGACGAAAACACCATATTGGTGGATATGCGAAATCACTATGAAAGTGAAATCGGTCATTTTGATGGTGCCATTACACCAGACGTAGATACGTTTAGAGATTCTTTAGACATTATTGAAGAGGATTTAAAAGAACATAAAGAAGATAAAAATCTTGTAATGTATTGCACAGGGGGAATTCGTTGTGAAAAAGCCAGCGCATACTATAAACACAAAGGATTTAAAAATGTCTTTCAATTGGAAGGTGGAATTATCGAGTACGTTCGTCAAGTCAAAGAACAAGATCTTGAAAACAAATTCAAGGGAAAGAACTTTGTATTCGATGAACGACGTAGTGAGCGTGTTTCAGATGATGTAATTTCTGTTTGTCACCAATGTGGAGAGCCTTGTGATGATCATACAAATTGTGCTAATCAAGCTTGTCACTTGTTATTCATTCAATGTGAAAAATGTCATGCTAAAATGAATGATTGTTGTTCAGATGAATGCAAAGAAATTCATGCTTTACCAGAAGATGTTCAAAAAGAACTTCGAAAAGGAAAGAATGAAAGCAACAAAATATTCAAGAAAGGACGATCTGAAGCGTTAAAGTTTAAAGCTTAGTACTGAATATCAATTTTCTCGCAATGACACAATCTAAAAAAATAGAATTAATGGCTCCGGCCGGTGGTTTTGATTCACTTCAGGCTGCTTTAGATAATGGTGCTGACTCCATATATTTTGGCGTTGACCAATTAAATATGCGTGCTCGTGCCACGATGAACTTCACCCTAGGGGATCTTGAAGAAATTGCACAAAAGTGTTCAGAACGTGGTGTGAAATCATACTTAACACTTAACGCAATTATTTACAACCACGATTTATCCTTGATTAAAACGGTGGTCAACCGTGTGAAAGAATCTGGAATCACAGCAATTATTGCTTCCGACCAGGCGGTTATTGGCTATGCTAAATCGCAAGGTGTGGACGTTCATATTTCTACACAACTGAACGTTACAAACATTGAAACGGTTAAATTCTATGCGCTTTTTGCTAATGTGATGGTGCTCTCAAGAGAGTTAAGTTTGCGTCAAGTAAAAGAAATTTGCGATGGCGTTATAGAAGAAGATGTTCGAGGACCAAATGGCGAATTGGTTAAAATTGAAGTTTTTGGTCATGGCGCATTGTGTATGGCGGTTTCAGGGAAGTGTTATTTGAGTCTTCATACTAGTAACTCATCTGCCAATCGCGGCGCTTGTGTTCAAAATTGCCGACGAAAATATAAGGTGATTGATTTAGAAGATGGTCATGAATTGGAATTAGACAATGAATACATCATGTCTCCTAAAGACTTATGTACCATCGACTTTCTGGATCAATTAATCGATACAGGTATTCAAGTTTTAAAAATTGAAGGTCGCGGTCGTGCTCCAGAATATGTTGCTACAACTATAAAATGTTATCGCGAAGCCATTGACTCCATTGCAGAAGGAACCTACACTAAAGAAAAGGTTAAAGATTGGATGTCACGTTTAGAGACAGTTTACAATAGAGGCTTTTGGGGAGGGTATTTCCTCGGACAAGAACTTGGTGAATGGACAGATAGTTCAGGATCGAAAGCAACAGTTAAAAAAGTATTTCTTGGAAAAGGAATGCATTATTTTGGGAAAGCAAAAATTGCACAATTCAAAATCGAAGCACAACAATTAAAAGTAGGTGATCAAATTCTAATTACAGGTCCTACCACAGGAGTAATTGAAACGACACTAGAGTCTATGCGAGTGAATGATGTTGAATCGGATCTTGCCGTTCGTGGTAGTGAAGTAACTTTCGCCCTGGATAAAACAATTCGTGCCTCAGATAAACTTTATAAAGTTGTTCCAGCTGAAGAAGTAAAAGACTAATGGTTATTATTACACATCAACGAGAAAAGTGTATTGGATGCAATTACTGTGTGGAATTAGCGTTTAATCAATGGCGCATGTCCAAAAAAGATGGTAAAGCAACCTTAATTGGTGGAATTAACAAAAAAGGATTTCATACTGTTCGTATAGATGACGGAGAATTTGATGAAAACAAACGTGCAGCAGATGCATGTCCTGTAAATATCATAAAAGTATCACAGGTCTAAGCTTACTTCAACTCTTCTCCCAATTGGTCGTAATCAATTCCATCAAAATTACCCGAGGACATCATTAACAGAACGGAATTATTCCAGTTTTGTTTTCGAATAAAGGCCAAAACATCTTCTGTATTTGTTAATACGCGTACCTTTCCTCCAAAACCAGCGCTCACCTGTTCGACAGTAATTGGTTCCAATTTTTTATGCTTCACAACCTCGTGACTGAAATAAACGACTGCTTCATCAGCGGCATTCATAGCGTCTTTGTATTGAGGAAGGAACTCTTTTTTCAAAGAAGAAAAGGTATGTAATTCCATGCATGCCACTACTCTGCGTGAAGCGAATTGCTCCTTAACAGCTTTTGTCGTGGCTTTCAGTTTACTTGGCGAATGCGCAAAATCTTTGAACATTGCGAAACTGTCACTTTCCGTTACTTTTTGCAAACGTTTACCTGCCCCAGTAAACGACGACATGGAAGTCAGAAAATCATCGTTAGAAATCCCTATAGAAGCCCCCAAATGCATTGCGCCAATCAAATTCTGAAGATTATGTCCCCCAAACACTTTTAAAGCATAAGATTTACCATTAAAATGAAGTAAGGTCCCATCTTCAGTCACATCATATTGAGGTGTTTGGTACGGTATTGTATTTAATGTATTGCTATACTTCTTTCCCAGTTTATTCACTTCATCATCTTCCGTATTGTAAATCAATGTCCCATCTTTTTCAATCACCCTACAAAAGGCATCAAATTGGTGTACATAATTTTCAAAGGTTGGAAAAACGTTGATGTGATCCCAAGCAATCCCACTAACAATAGCAACATGTGGATTATACAAATGGAATTTTGGTCTTCGATCAATAGGAGAACTTAAATATTCATCTCCTTCTAAAATCATAACTTTTGCATCCTCTGTAATCTTTACCATGCAATCATACCCTTCCAATTGAGCACCAACCATATAATCAACATTCATTTTCATGGCATTGGTAACATGTAATAACATTGAAGTGATTGTTGTTTTACCATGTGAACCTCCAATTACAACACGTTTTTTCTCCTTACTTTGTTCGTATAAATATTCAGGATATGAGAAAATTGGAATGTTTAATTCCTTTGCTTTCAACAATTCTGGGTTATCCTCACGTGCATGCATCCCAAGAATGACCGCATCTAACCCTTCGTGGATATTATCTTCATTCCATCCTATCCTATCAGGAAGAACACCTTGCTTTTTCAAACGCGATTTAGAAGGTTCAAAGATTTCATCATCTGAGCCAGTCACATTCATTCCTTTGCGACTTAACGCTATGGCTAAATTATGCATTGCACTGCCGCCGATAGCGATAAAATGTACGTTTTTATTTTCTGTTGCCATTGAACAATGTTTTAATATCGAATAGAATTGGGAAAATTAAAAATAAGCTCCCGTAGTCCGTAATAAAATGAAACACGCCCTGATTTGAATCATCTGCAAAAAAGGTAGGAATCATTATGGAAATCAAACCAATGTAATAAAGCCAATCCCACCAACGCGGAACTTTCAGATAAAAGCGTTTTATTATCTGTAAAATTACATAACAAAGAGCAAGTACCATCACATAGATTGGCACTAGCGAAATACTTGACAAAGTAGAATTCGACCAGTAATACCCAACGATAATAAGCGACACGAGGGTCGACAAAACCAGAAGGATAATTTTAGCCAATTTCTTTGTTGAAGCATTATTCATTGGAATGAAATTACTTCAAAATGAAACTAGAAAACGTAAATTAAAGATTAGTTACGCACACTCTTATGCGGAAAACCTAGTCAGCAATATACTTTAAGAAGCCATCAGACATTGAACGAACGATCCCCCCTTTCTGATCGCTACTCAATAAATATACTTCAAGATCTAATTCGGGATGAGCTTTAACAAAAGACAATGAAGTCTCTGTTCCCATGACCATAAACGCTGTGGCATAGCCATCTGCTTTAGCACAATCATTTGTTATTACTGTGACACTAAGTAAAGAATGCTGTACCGGGAAACCTGTTTTAGGATTAAGGCTATGAGCATATTTAACACCATCTTTCACGTAAAACTTCCGATAATTCCCACTGGTTGCAACGGCCTTATTAGAAACGGAAAGTATATTCTCCAAATTTCTTTCTTCTTGGTTCTCTTTTGGAACATCTATCCCAATTCTCCAATCAATTCCCTCCCGATTTTTTCCGCGGACTAAAATTTCACCTCCAATTTCAATGTAGTAATTTTTATGCCCTTCTTTCGTAAGGAAACGATCCACTACATCCACGGATTGCCCTTGAGCGATCGCATTGAAATCAATCATAAACTGCGCATGATTCTTTTTAAAAAAAATGTCATTATTCTTAAAGGCAACTTCATGATGTACTCCAGGCGAAAAATCAACAAACTCCAGAATTGAATCAACTTCTGTTTGACTCAGTGGTGTATCCATATTATGCATAAACCCCCAACCTTTCACTAATGGAAAAACAGAAGGATCGAAATACCCATCCGTCAACAAATAAATCGATTGACTTTTTTCGTAGCATTCCTTAAAATATCCAGAAACATCTTCGATTGATACCGAATCTATTGAATTGTTCAAGTTAGAGATAACAGAAGACTCCACATAAGTGGATAAAGCACGATCAAACGTTAAAAAAAGAGAATCTAGCCGTTCTTGAGTTACATTTGAGTTCTGCTCAGCAATAATCACGTTGTACGTTGTGCCCTGCGTTTCTCCGAAAATCGAAATCCCCTCAACAACTTCTTTCTGAGTAGAATTACAAGAGCTAAGAAGTAGCGTACTAGAAATGACGCTCCAAATGAGCCCCTTGTGTTTCTTTATTCCAAACATGCGCTAAACTAGGTTTACCATTTTTACTGTATGTGATTCCACTTAACGTTTGTGTACGAATATAAACATCAGCGTGACCATCAATTACAACAACGCGACGAGTAATAATAGTAGTTACTAACCCATCATTATCACTTTTAGTAAAGGACTCCTGACTAACACCTTCCGGATACTCTTCACCTAAACTATTCGCCACTTTAGATTGCTTTCTTGGTGTATCATCCACTTTACTTATCTTAGCTGAAGCATCGTAATGCTTATCTTGTTCTCCAATGGCTTTAGCAGCATCCTGTGCTTTAACTGCCTTATCAACATCTTTAATTGCTTCACCTGTTGCTTCTTTTTCCTTCAATCTTGATGTTGTCTCATGACCAATACCGATATAAACATTCTCAATATTTTGCTGAGCGTTTAAACGATTCTCTTCATCACCTTCTAACGCATCTTGAGTATCAATACGCGCCTTTTTATCCATGATATCAACATAACTTACTTTTTTAGCATGTGCCTCTTTCGCAAGAATATCAACTTCACCGTTCACTTTAACTTCTTCGTTGATGATTCCTTTATTCGAAATATACTTTGCTAACTCTGTATTGTATTCATTGTAGTGCGCCTCTGCCAATTCACGTTCACTATTTTTCAACAGCTCATTATTTTCAACGCGATTTTCTGTCAATTCTCCTTGATCATCTAAAACTTTTCGCTTCACATCAGCAATTTCATCATTCACTTTATAAACCGATGCCGTTTCAACATCTGCACGGACTTTATCGCCTTCAACAATATCGTAACGAACACCTTTAATTTCTAGATCATTTTCTTTTGGCTTTTCTGAATCAATGACAGCCTTTTCAGCAACACTTCTGGCAACAGATTGAATCTCTCCTTCATGAATCAACAACTCATCATATCGATCTCCAGAAATCTCAGTATGAACTTGACCTGCGTATTGTTGAACTTTCACCACTTGCTGTCCGGTTTCAGCACGTTTGTCAAAGTTTTCCTTCATTCCGTCTTCTATACCGCCTTTAATTGCAGCCAAA
Organism: Crocinitomicaceae bacterium; assembly: GCA_041596895.1. Taxonomy (GTDB): domain Bacteria; phylum Bacteroidota; class Bacteroidia; order Flavobacteriales_D; family Crocinitomicaceae; genus UBA4466. The sequence continues at coordinate 6,715 of JBFHHS010000123.1, forward strand.
TCTTGATTCGAATTCAAGTTAAGATCATAATCACTTAAAATACGCTCAGTCGTTGCGTTTGCTTGAGCCGTGTTGTAAGCCGTCATAATATCTGTATTCTCTTCATACACACTGTGACGTTCACCATAATCCAAAGTAGACTCTTCTTTGATAACATCTAAAGTACCTTGAGAAGATAAATTTTCACCATGCTCAAAATTAATATTACTTCGATCTTCATTTTGAAGCTCCAATTGGCCTTTTCTTAAAGCATCCACAGTAGCTTGACGATTTAAGTCACTTTCACCAGCATCGCGTGTTATCTTCTGTTGGATCATATAGATCTCATTTGAATTTTGATAATGAGATTCTGTTTTAGCTAAAGCCAGTTCCGTTTCAGCATCTTTAATACGTTGTTGTTTTCTGTTGATTTTCGTCTTTTTCAAAAATTTTCGATCCGATTCAGCTCGTTGTAACACGAAACCACCATCGATTAGATTATTCTCATCAAACGGATCACCTAAATCTTCCAATTCAGCCGTTTCAACCGTTGTAGGATTTAGAATTGCATATATTTCCTGCAATTTTTGTTTAGGATACGGATCCTCTTTCTTAATACTTAATGCGCGATTGTAGTAATTAACGGCCTTATCATATGAAGCCTTATTAAAGTTTTTATCTGCAGCATCAACAATCTTACGATATTCTTTTTCTGCTTCCGCTCTACCTTTTTCACGCTCTAAACGCTCACATTCTTTTACTTGAGTTTTTGCGTAACTGCTAGAAGGGTCAATTTTCAAAGCTTCTTCATAAGTTTTCTTAGCATTCAAGTAACCTTCATTTGCAAAGTAACCATCAGCATCTCTAATTAAAGCATCGAATTTATTTTTATTAGCGAGGTTCATTGCATCAGCATTCGCGATATCGTCTAAAATTTGTTGAATCTCTGATATTTTAGATTGCGCAGCTGAATCACCAGGTTTTACAGAAAGTGCATTCTGATAATACCCCAATGCGGATTGATACTCTCCAGTCCCGAAACTAAGTCCACCCTTTGCCATGTAATCATTATACAAAGCATCTTTTTGATCAGCATTAGACAGTTCATTAATTAACGCTTCCATCTCCGCAATTTTCACTGCAGGTTGAGGTTCAGAAGGCTTCACATTTTGAGCTTTCTTATAGGCCTCTTTTGCCTCTTCATACTTTTTGCTTGAAGCTAATTGATCCGCTGAGGTCATATAATTATTGTACTCAGCATCGATTCTTTTAATTGTTTCAATACGATCAAGTAACCCCTGAGGTCGACTATCTTCAGGCTTAAATTTAATCGCTCTATTAATTAACTCAATGGCCTTATCGTATTCCCCTGATTCAATTTTCTTTTCGGCAACAGTTAAAATTTTCTCGTATTGTGCATCCGTCTCTTGACCTTCTGCCTTTTCCAATCTCTCCGCTTCTGCTGCCTTATCTACCGGTTCTTGTTCATTCGGTTTTAAACTAAGTGCTTCATTGTATTTTTTTATGGCATCTAAATAATCTTTATTTGCAACCATTTGATCCCC
>JBFHHS010000124.1:0-8213 GCA_041596895.1 Crocinitomicaceae bacterium
ATATACCATGTTTTTGGTGCCTTGTCCTCAATTGGCTTACAAACATCTTCTGTGACATCGTTAAAGGTCTTATGACCTAGAATGAGGGGTTCTCTAATTGCTGCTTCCTTATGCATTACAATAGGGTTTTTGTTTCAATTAATGATTATTGTGTTCTCCATGTCCTTCAGAACCATGACCTTCTCCATGCTCACTTCCGTGACCACCATGATTAGATTCTTCAACAACTTGTAGATCATTCAATAGACTATTCTCTTCGTTTCTTACTTTGACTTTAAACCAAACGTTTGGCTTAACTCCAATTTCCTCTAATGCTTGGTATGATCTCTTATCATCAGCACTCTTACGTACCATTGATTTAATATCATTCCAGTCACCAACAGTAATGGCATTTGTAGGACAAGAATCAGAACATGCTGAAGTAACGTCACCGTCAACAACCGCTCTTCCATCTTTCTTCGCTACTAGTTTTCCTTCTTGAATTCTTTGAACACAGAAAGAACATTTCTCCATTACTCCTCGAGTTCTAACAGTAACATCAGGATTCAATACCATACGTCCTAAATCATCCTGAGCAGGATTGATTTCAGCCTGAGCTTTGTATGATGGATAATTGAACCAGTTGAAACGACGAACCTTATAAGGACAGTTATTTGCACAATATCTTGTACCAATACATCTGTTGTATGCCATTTGGTTTAATCCTTCATTACTGTGTGTTGTTGCAGCAACAGGACAAACTGTTTCACATGGAGCATGGTTACAATGGTGACACATCATTGGCATGTGAACCACCTTTGGGTTTAAAGCTGCAATTTCTGCATCTGCAAACCAATCCATTTTACTCTTATCGTGATCTTTACGTAAACCTGGAGTTGCTTCTTCATCAGATGCAAAGTAACGATCCAGACGCAACCAATGCATCTCACGTCCTTTTCTCACCTCAGTTTTACCAACTACAGGAACGTTATTTTCTGACTGACAAGCAACAAGACAAGAACCACATCCGATACAAGAAGACAAATCAATTGTCATTCCCCATCTGTGACCAATTTTTTCAACTGGATGTTCATCCCACAAATCAAACTCACCAACTGGTGCCTCAACGTGATGACCATTCTCATCTAACTTTTGTAAAGTATGCGTTGGATTATACGCCTCCTTATCTCGCTTGTTATAAATATCTAAAGTCGTTTCTCTTACAATTGAATGACGCCCCATCACCGTTTGGTGAATTTGCGTTGCAGCAATTGGATAAGAACCTTCTTGTTTTGTTATTGTTGCAACACCTTCATAAGATGTTGTACCATTTACCGTAGAAGTAAATGCAAATGCATTTGCCCCAATTGGCGCAGGATTTCCATTTTCTAAAGTAACATGTCCACCATATTCTTTAGTTTGATACGCAGCCTTACCAATGTTTTCTCCATTAGCACCCCTACCATAACCCAAGGCTACACCAACGGTGCTTAAAGCTTGACCAGGAAGTGGGAAAACTGGGAGTGTAACTTCGTTTGATCCAACCTTAATTGTAGCCAAACCTAAACCATTCTGCTCATCATATGTTGTAGGATAACCTTGTTCCAACATATCTACAGGGTTCATAGTTATGTAGTTATCCCATGTAGCCTTAGTCATTGGATCAGGCAACTCTTGTAACCAAGGGTTATTAGCCTGTGAACCATCACCTAAACCAGCTTTTTGATACAACATAACCTCAACAGCTCCACCCTTTGGAAGCTGACCTTTAACACCACTTAATGAAGCATCGTTAAAAGTAACCGCACTAGCTGCTGGAGCTTCGCTATTATCACAACTGTTATGAACTATATTATTCCAGTAAGATTCAAAATCAGTGTATTTCGTTTGAGTTGGGAAACCATATTGCTCCCATAATCCTCGAATGTATTCGTATGCCACTTTAGAATCTTTTCCACCACGTTTTGCCTTACCAGCCCAAACCAATATTGACTCTATTGCCGAGGATGTATTATGTAATGGTCGAATTGTAGGTTGAGCAACGGCGTAATGAGATCTTGTTACCCCCATATCCATCCATCCTTCTAAAGCATGGTGATCTGGAGTTACATAAGTACAATTAGAAGCAGTTTCATCTGCATAAGCAGATAACGCCACTGTTGTTTTTACTTTACTTAATTTCTGTGCAAAATCACTACCATTTGGCAATGTATATGCTGGATTTACTCCGTAGAAAATTACGGCTTGAGGTCCTTTTCCTGAAACAACATCCTTAACAAAACTATTCATCTTCTCGTCTTGAGACATGAACATGTTAATTGGGTCATTTACATTGATTGTAGTTCCATAAGCTCCAAGTTCAGCATTCAGTTTATTTACTAAAATTTGAACAGCTTTATTATTTGAGCTACAAATTACTAAAGACTCACCTTTAGAGTGCTTTAACGCCTTAACCGCATCATCCGCGATTTTCTTTGCTTCTGCATTCGAAATTGACGTAGACACACCAGTATTAACTCCCATCTTACTCAAGATGTAAGAAATCACATTTGCTTGTTCAGAAGGTTTAATCATACCTCTGCTGTCCGCATTTGAACCAGTCATTGACATGTTAGACTCGAATTGGAAGTGTTTAGACATCCATTCTCCATCTGGGTTTCTTCTAGAAGCGTATTGAGGAGTAAATTGTGTTGGTAACAACCAAGAATTCAAAAAGTCAGCCCCAATACTTACAATAGTTTTTGCTTTAGAAAAATCGTAGTTAGGAATAATTCCATCTGAATCTGGATTCTCCGCATTCACAACTAATCCTAAGCTTTCTTTATTCGCAGCACGCATACCAGCGTATGAAACTGCATCATATTGAATGTGTTCAAATTTATCTCCACCCTCACCATTCAGAGAACTTCCTAATTCAGAAATTGCTGTTTGAACAGAAGGACTGATTACTGTATTCGAAACTAAAACAACTTTATTTGCTGATTTAAGTCCTGATACAATTTTGGCATCAACATCAGAATAAGACTTAACTTCTCCTTTAATAGTTGGTCCAGTTAATCTAGCAGAATCGTACAATCCTAAAACAGAAGCAATGATTCTTGGATTAACAGCACCTTGAGTAATACCTTGATCTTTATTTCCTTTAATGAAAATTGGACGTCCTTCTCTTGTTTTAACAACGATACTTGCATAAGCACTACCATCATAATACGTAGAAGCGTACCAAGTTGCCATACCAGGTGTAACGTTTTCAGGCTTGTTCACATAAGGAATTGCCTTAGTAACAGGAGCCTCACACGCCGCAACAGTAGCAGCAGCAACACTAAATCCTAAAAACTTCAAGAAGTCACGACGTGCAGTCGATGTTTCTTGTAAGTTCTCGTCACCCAAAAACTCCTCAACTGAAGATTGAGCAGGAAACTCTTGATCTCTGGATTCCAAGAATTGTGGAGTTTGTTTCAACTCTTCAATTCCTTTCCAATATTTTCTTGTAATTCCCATATTCTTATATTCGAATAATTCTTGTTCGTCTATTAATAGTGACATTTAGCGCATTCCCATCCGCCTAATTCCATCACTGTTACTTTTCCATCCTCTAAGTACTGACCGTATAGCTCTTTATCACCATCCATCAGACGTTTGTGGATTTCATCATAGTATCCATCTTTCTTAGTATCCAATGTACCATTAGAAATCTCTTTCTCTTTGTGACATTCAATACACCACCCCATAGTTAAGGTAGTTTTTGTCAATTTAAGGTTTCCATCTACTTTATTCAACTCTTCAATTGTTTGAACTTTTGCAGTTTCCGTCATTGCAGCCATATCACCATGACATTGTTTACAATCGATACCACCAACTTCAACGTGTTGAGAGTGATTAAAATAAACGTGATCTGGAAGAACGTGTACTTTGTTCCAAACAATTTCTTTTGTTTCTCCAGTATATTTACCTCCGCCAGCTGGATCAAATCCTGCCGCATCATAAATCTTTTGAATTTGCTCTTGTTGTTCTGGTGTAGTTCCAGTCACTTGTTTGTGACAATTCATACAAACATTAACTGTTGGTAAACCAGCAGTTCTTGATTTCGTAACTGAATTATGACAATACTTACAATCAATTCCATTCGTACCAGCGTGAACTGAGTGAGGGAATGCAATTGGTTGAGACGGCTGATAATTTTCAACAATTCCAATCGAGTATAAGCTTAAGAACAATGTTACAACCAACCCTAAAGCAATCACTACAGTTCCAACTGCAACAGCTTTACGATTAGCCCATGCCCATTGCTTCAACTCATCAGAATACGTCATGTCATCATCATAAGCTTCACCATCCATTTCTGCAGATGCTGATCTCAATTGACGGCGAACACCACCTACAGCTAAAATCACAACCACAAAAACAATTGCAAGTATAATCCAAACCCAACCTAAGCTAGACTCTTGTTCTACAGCATCACCTCCTGCGGCAACAGCAGTATCAGCTGTAGCAGAAACCTCCTCTTGAGCATCAACCCAATCAAAAATACTTGTGATTTGTTCTTCCGTTAAATCAGGGAAGGTACTCATGGCTGTCTCAGACCAAGTCGATACAGTCTGCGCATAAGGATCTGCAGCTGCAGCATTATTCCAATTATTAACCCATTGGATAATTGAACCTTCGGCAGCACCACCATCAGACCACTTCTGACGAACCTCATATAATTTCGGTCCGGTACCATCCTTAAATACTTGGTGACATGTTGCACACTTCGCCTTAAACAGGGCGTCACCTTGTGCCTGGGCGTTAAATGCTCCAGTCAAAAACAACAATGTTAGTGCTCCAAAGCACCATTTACTAAGATCTCTAAACATCTGACTACTAGATATTTTCATGTAAAAAACTGTTAGTCCCACATCGAAAAAACACTTTTCGACGGAAGCAAATTTAGTAGAAATGTGAGATTTCATGACAGTTTTATGACAATTTTGATGCGGAACAACTTAATTTAAAATCATTCTAAATAAGCATAGGTAGTGGAATCAAATTAACAAACTTTCACAACTCACACCATACCATAAGTTTAGCCAATCTTAATTACTTCGGCATAAAGATTGATTGAACTATTTTGTAACTTAGCAGCGGTATGAAAATAGATTTTATGAAATTTTTAGTTCTTGTAATCGGAATTTTGACCGGTACAAACCTTCTGTTTTCCCAAGAGGGAAAAATTGAAGTAATTAAGGACAGTCGCATCGACGCTCTGGTTGAAAAACAAAGTTTAGTTGTTCCACCAGCAATTAACCCACAAATTGACGGCTATAGAATCCAGTTGTTTTTTGATTCAGATAAAAGTCAAATCAATTCGGCGAAAGCAAAGTTTATGTCACAATACAAAACAATTGATACCTATATATCATATAATGCCCCGAACTTTTTTTTAAAGGCAGGAGATTTTAGAACGCGACTTGAAGCTGAGAAAATTAAGGCAGAAATTGAAGCAGAATTTCCAACAAGTTTTATTGTCAAAGAAAAAATCAATCTTCCTAGGTTAGAAAAGGAAAGTACTTCAAATTAATATCGAGGATGAATTTTAAACTCGGGAAAAACTACAAGCTATGTAGTAAAACCACAATTCAATCTCTTTTTGATTCTGGTACATCCATCAAGTCTTATCCATTTATAGCACTATTCAAGGAAGTTGAATTTGAAACTGAAATTCCTTTTAAGGTTGTTTTTTCCGCACCAAAACGCACTTTTAGAAAGGCTGTACAAAGGAATGCTATAAAACGCAAATCGAAAGAAGCTTTTCGTTTAAATAAAAACATACTTGAATCATACCTGAAAGCAAACAATAAACAAATCGCATTGTTTTTGGTATATTCAACTCCCGAAGAGTTTGATCACATCATTCTTCAGAAGAAAATAAATAAACTATTTGATAAAATCATAAAGAAATTAGATGAACCAGATTCTTAACATTCAAAATCAAGTACGAATAGTACTAACTATTCTTGCACTTACCTTCACATCAGTCTCTTTTTCACAATCGAACGGTTTCGAGGTTGTAAGAAGCTTGGAATTACTTGATCAAATTTATGAGCATTTAGAAAAATACTATGTAGATGATTTAGAAACGGGTAAAATGTCAAAAACGGCTATCGACGCCATGTTGAAAGAACTCGATCCTTATACCGTATATTATCACGAATCAAACATCGAAGATTATCAATTAATGACAACCGGTCAGTATGGTGGAATTGGTGCTTTAATTCGAAAACATGACGACTACGTGTATATATCGGAACCATACGAAGGGAATCCTGCCGAAAAATCTGGTATAAAAGCTGGAGACAAAATCATTGAAATTGATGGAAAGGATATGGTGAAAAAGTCGTCCGCTGATGTTTCTGCCGCCCTTAAAGGTCCAAAAGGAACAGATGTAGTCATTAAGGTTGAACGTAATTTTAAAGACCTAAAAACAATTACAGTAACACGCGATGAAATAAAACTTCCTGATGTACCTTATTCTGGAATGCTAGATGAAACCACAGGTTATATTAAACTAAATAGCTTTACACGTAGTGCTTCATCAGATGTAAAAGCTGCCTTTTCTACCTTAAAAAATGAAGGAATGAAAGAATTAGTTTTGGATCTTCGTGGAAATGGTGGAGGTTTATTGATTGAAGCTGTACGCATCGTGAACATGTTTGTAGAAAAAAACCAATTGGTAGTTTCTACTAAAGGACGTGTTATTGAAGAAAACCGTGTGTACAAAACCATGGATGCACCAATGGATTTAGAAATCCCTTTGGTTGTTCTTGTCAATGAAGGTTCGGCCTCAGCAAGTGAAATTGTTTCGGGAAGCTTGCAAGACCTGGATAGAGCTGTGATTATAGGAACGCAATCATTCGGAAAGGGGCTTGTCCAAAGAACTTATGATTTAAATTACGGATCAAAGGTAAAACTGACGATCGCTAAGTATTATACTCCATCAGGAAGGTGTGTTCAACGACTTGAATATTACGATAATGCAGATGGTGAACATGCATCGGAAATACCTGATTCATTGGTTAAGATATTCAAAACTAAGAATGGTCGCCCAGTTATTGACGGAAGAGGGATTGACCCAGACATTAGTGTTGAGTTGAAAGATATGAGTAGATTAACAGCAACTATCTATAGAAACAACCTCTTTTTTGATTATGCTACCAAATATTACTATTCGCACGCAACGATTGATGATGCAGCTAGCTTCGAATTGTCCGATGAAGATTACGACGCCTTCAAGAAGTATGTGTTAGATCAAGACTTCACTTATTCAACTGCTTCAGAGGAAATGCTGAAAAAAATGAAAGAAACTGCTGAAGAAGAAGGCTTTTTTGAAGATTCAGAATCTGAATACAACGCGTTACTGGATAAAGTTATTCCATCGAAAGAACGAGATTTAGTGAAGTTTAAAAAACAAATTAAATCGCTTCTTGAGAATGAAATAATTTCCAGATATTATTATCAATCTGGTAGAGCTCAAAATTCATTTAAAGAGGACCTCTTTATTGAAAAATCATTAGAAGTTCTTCATGATAAAAATCAATACAATACTATTTTGAAAAAATAAGCGTTGTACAGAAAACTATAGCTTCTACTAAATTATGTTAAACCGATTCTTCGGAAACAATACGCACACTTCCTTACATGTACTAGGACTTTGTGGTGTGGCATTTGGAACACCTTTAAATAAGGTCGTGATGTCAATATCTATGATGTTTCTGATCTTAAACCTGCTTCTTGAAGCGGATTTCAACACGTATTGGAAAAACATTAAAACAAATCGTGTTTTTCACATGATACTGCTGTTTTTCCTTTTTAGTTTGATCGGCTTACTTTGGACCTCTAACTTCAGTTATGCCTTACATGATTTTAGAGTGAAACTCCCATTACTCGTGATTACAACAGCATTAACTGTTAAGCCTGTGATTAATCGTAAGCATTTGAATATTATATTAATCGCATTTATAACTTCTACTTTATTGGTGTCTTTCATCAATTTTGGAATGTACCAAAACTGGCTCGGCCATCGAGTTTATGACGACATTAGAGGAATGTCATTATTCTCTTCTCATGTACGATATGCCTTAACTGTTTCCTTTTCCATAGGAATTTTGATGTTTTTTCTCTTTGAGCATACCAAATACTGGATTCCATTACTGATTCTTATAATTTGGCTTTCGTTTTATACATATTACAGTCAA
>JBFHHS010000125.1:0-8111 GCA_041596895.1 Crocinitomicaceae bacterium
AAGATCTATTTCCCACTTAGGATTCGGATATTTCGGAGTAAGATTTGTTTCCCCCTTAGGAGGGGGCTAGGGGGAGGACATTTACACAATGCGTTTTCTATTTCTCTTTGGTCCGAATACAATCAGTTCCCCCTTTGGAGGAGAGAAAAGACTCTTTTCGAAGACAAGCGGTAGTGCAGGTAGATTAGGGGGAGGACATTTACAATTCAAAAAAAAACAACCCACAAAAAAAGGGAGAAACACCGTTTCCCCCTTTTTTCTCGTCAATTTGATGTAAAATCACCGCTTCATCATACGATTAAAAAATGATTTTTTCTGAATGTTTTGATCTTCGCCATAGCCGTATCCATACCCATACCCGTAATAGTTACGAGTATTCTTTTCCTTCATGTCATTTAAGAACATGGCAATATTTTTAATTTTTGCTGACTTATGCAAGTTCTTCGGAATTTGCATCAAACGCTTGTCCGCGTAGTTTGCGCGAGCAATATATAGCGTTAAGTCAACGAAAGGTGTAATTAATTGTGTGTCAACTACCATACCCACAGGAGCCGTGTCAATAATGATATAATCATACTCTTCACGCAAAGCATCAATCAATTCTTTCATTCGAGGAGAATGCAACAATTCACTTGGGTTAGGTGGAATGGGTCCTGAAATAATATAATGTAAATTGGTATGATCTGCGCTTTTATGTTTCAGTTCTTCGTGCGTCACCTTTGGATCAACAAGGTAATTTGTCACCCCATTATTTGCTGGCAAGTTGAGCATTTTCGTCAACTTTGGAGAACGTAAATCCATCCCTATCAATAACACCTTCTTGTCGGTTAAACTGATCGAAGTAGCAAGATTCAATGCAACAAATGTTTTTCCTTCTCCTTTAATGGATGAGGTAACCGCAATCACACGTGCACCGGCTTGTTCTCCATGCAACAAGAAATTCATATTCGTTCGTAGCATGCGGAATGCTTCTGAAATGGCAGAACGATTTGAAGTTCCAACCACCACTTCTTCACCCAAATCATTCGAAGGGATGTCTCCAGCATAAGGCAATTGAAGTGCTTCGATATCTTTCACACTTCGGATTTTGTTATCCAATAAATCCTTGATGTAGATGAAACCAATTGGAATCAAAATACCCAATAAAAATGCGCCTAAAAAGATGATTTTTTTCTTTGGTGAAACCGCTATACCGTTGGAATAAGGCTCATCAATTACCTTAACATTACCAATGGTTGCCGCCATCGCAATTTCATTTTCTTCGCGCTTCTGTAAAAGGTAAAGGTAAAGTGTTTCCTTGATTTGTTGTTGACGAGCGATTGAACGATACTCGCGTTCATACTCTGGAATGGAAGATATTTTCGATTGATTCTTGCGCTCTTCAGCTTGTAAGTTCTTCAATTGAATCTTTAAACTCGATAACAGGTTGTTCAAGCTTGCAACTAAACTTCGCTTCAATCCTGTAAGCTGTCCTTCCATTTTCTTTACAACGGGGTTATTCGTGTTCGAGGATTGTAACAAACGATTTCGTTCGAGTACAGTTGTATTGTATTGTGCAATCGTTGTAGCAATAGAGGCGTCATCAAAACCTAGATTAGCAGGCAATAAGGCCTCAAATCCTGATTGTTGCGCCAAATACGTATTCATGTATTCAGCCAATTCAGATTGAATCGTTACTTCAGTGATCGCCCCCTCCAATTCATTGTTTTTCTCAATAAATAATTGTGCGTCAGAACTTAAATCTGTTAAGCTTTTTTCTGTTTTATATTGTTGACCTTCAACCTCCACGACAGATAATTCTTGTGTGATGACTGACATTCGGTCATTGATAAATTCACTCGTGGCTTTTGTAATTTCATTTTTATCCTCAACGGCACTCTGTTCATGCAGGCGGATTAAACTGTTGATTATGGCATTACTTTTTTCAATGTTTGGACCTTCCAAGGAGATACTCAATACTGAGGCATCCTTGTTTACTGTGCTGATCTGAATGTTTTTCTGTAATGAACTAGCTACCTTTTGCAATGGGGCAATGCGAACAGAAAATGTTTCTCCTTCAAGCTTCTTGGTAAAAAATACCGTTTTGTCAATAACGATCGTTCCAACAGGCGATTCAAAAGCTTTTCCGTAAGTATAGGTTCCGAGGTTCGCTTGAGTTTCTGCATCTTCCAAAGAAAATGTTTCTGAACTAACATGGCGCAATTCATAATCGGCTTCAACATTGAAAAGCAAACTGTCATTATTGAAATGACGCAGGGTAAATGGTGCTTGATGAAAACTGGCATTATTGGTCTCATCTTTCAGTCCGACTTGTACATTCAATTGTAAATCGTGTGCTACCTTTTTCAGTAAAGTCAACGATTTGAAGATCTCAATCTCATTCTCCAAATTCGCACTTCCTGATGCCAATCCAAGGTCTTCAAAAATATCCATACTCGATGGTAGTCCTCCTTTCTTTTCCTCCTTGATCAATACCTTGGCTGTTGATTTATATTGAGGGGTAACTGATTTCAAATAGAAAAATGCTACAGCGATACAAACGAAGACCGAAATTGCAATCCATTTCCAATTTAACAGGTAGCGAAACAACAAATCTTTGATGTTGATTTCTTCCTCTTCGTGTTTTTCTATTAAGGGGGATGTCTGTAAATCTGGCATCTATTTGACGATTAATGCGACGGTTGTTATAACCAATGAGGTTAACGAGATGAACACGGATCCAGTCGTTTTCCAAATGGTAGAATTTGATCGTGATGCTGTATTCGGTTCTACATAAACCACATCGTTTTGTTGTAAGTAATATACAGGCGAGTTAAACAAGGTATTGTCTGTTAAATCAACGCGAAATTCTTGTTTTTCTCCTTGGTTATCTCGAATCACAAGCACATTTTTTCGGACACCGGTGATTTTTAAATCTCCCGCTAAACCTATCGCTTCAAGTAAAGTGATGCGCTCATTGGGTACTTTAAATGTTCCTGGTTTTCCCACTTCGCCTAATACCGTGACTTTAAAATTTAAAATCTGGATGTTTACGACAGGATTATTGAGGTACGCACTTAGTTTTTCTTGAAGCAGTGTGGTAGCTTCCATGCGGTTCATTCCTGCTAAAGCGATGTTCCCGAGTACTGGAAGTTGAACGTTTCCATTTGCATCAATAAGATATCCCATTTTTTCAGGGTTTCCTTGTGTGTATCCACTATTTGCACTGGTCGAAATTCCTACAGCTACTGGAAGGTTGAATGCCGCAACGGCCTCTGGATCTTCTCCTGAAACAACAATGGATACAAAATCGTCTGCTTTTAATGTTGGGGTATAGTTTGTATGTCCTTCTCCACCAATTTCATTTTGAAAATAAACCAGTTTTTTATGGGTATGACACGATGTCAAAAACAACAACGTTGTCAAGAGTAAAAAGAAAGAAGTGTTCGAACGTATTTTCATTAAATTTCAATCAAATTAGACGCAAATATAAGGGATTCGCTTCGTATAGCAAGAGTTAAAATTGAATTGTTTTTTGGGAGGTTCCAGCGTTTAAAAGTAGATAAACTTAGATTTCTGTTTCAATTTCTTTTAGCCATTTATATAATAGCCCTGTTATGAAAATCACAACGACGCTTAAATAGGTCATAATCACAATCAGTCCAAAGCCAAGCATGATGAGTAAGATGGTCGAAGAGGTAATGAAAAAACTAACACAACTGATAGCAAATGCAGTTCTTCGGTGCGACCATCCCAATTTGTCTATTACGACATGATGTATGTGTTTTCGGTCCGGAGACATTGGGTTTTTACCACTCACAATTCTCAATGTGAATACGCGAATAACATCAAACAACGGCACAAAAATAATGGTCCCCATAATTACGGGTACATACTTCGGGTTGAAGGGCAGTGCTTGCAATCCATTGTCAAGGGCCAATAAGCGTATGCTAAAAACGGCGATCAAGAAACCAATTACCAAAGAACCAGTATCGCCCATAAATATTTTACGACGTTCAGATAGGTTAAAAACCAAGAACCCAATCAAGGCACCAATCATCACAATGGCTGTAAAAGCAAGGAAATATCGCCCAATCCAGAAAAAACAAAGGGCGTAAAATAGTAAAGCAACCGTACTAATGGATGCGGCTAATCCGTCAATACCATCAACCAAATTGTAGGCATTGATAATGGCAAGCATGATGAGCATTGCAAAGGGAACCGTCACCCAAATGGGCATGTCGAAAATACCAAAGAACCCATGGAAACTTTCAATTTCAAATTTATAATGATACAAAACGAATAGGCATGCAAGTACCTGTCCTCCCAATTTAACGCGAGCGCTCAAGGCTACCAGATCATCTTTCAAGCCCAAAAAGAACATGAGTGTTATGCCTGGTAAAATGGACATGGCGACATCAAATTGGTCGTATTGATTATTGAAATAAAGCCCAAAAATGAAAATCATATAGAATGCAATACCGCCTAGACTTGGTGTAGATTTTTTATGCGAGCTTCGTTGGTTCGGTTCGTCCATCAGCTGTTTAGCCGAAACAATACGTTTTACTTTAGGTACAAGATATACGGATGCTAAAAATGACCCTGTAAATAAGGCGATTCCGTACAGAAATATGTTCTCAAAATTATAAGACATATCTAATTCAGTTGTTAGTGGTATTTGTAAAGTTAATGATTATTATGAAAGGGTGAGGAGATGATTTATAATGCGTTCAGCGGTTTGACCATCCCATAAATGTGGGATTGAACCGGTCTTCCAGTCGCCAGAAAAAAGCTTATGCATAGCTGGAGCAATTGCTTCTGGATTCGTACCAATCAATTCATTGGTTCCTTCTGAAATTGTTTCAGGACGTTCTGTATTATCTCTTAAGGTCATGCATGGCACACCCATAACCGTTGTTTCTTCTGTTATACCCCCCGAGTCGGTAACCACTGCTTTAGCGCGTTCCACTAAATAGTTAAATTCCAAATATCCCAAAGGTTCAATCATGTGTAAACGTGGGTGACTTATTCCTAGTGCTTCGATCATTTTTGCAGTTCGGGGATGCACTGGGAATACCAAAGGAATGTCTTTTGAATGTGCGATGATTTCATCAATCAATGCTTTCAGTTTTCCTTCCTCATCTACATTTGCAGGGCGATGTAAAGTCATAACGATGTAGTTTTTTTCCTCCAAACCAATGGTGTTCCATGCATCTGGCTTTCTAAATCGCGGACGTTGTTTTAACAGGGTATCGATCATGGTGTTTCCAACGTAGAAAATTTGTTCATCTTTCACTCCTGAATCATGTAGGTTCTTGTTTGCAATTTCTGAAGTGGTGAAAAAGTAATTCGTGATGGCATCGGTAACCAAACGGTTGATTTCTTCTGGCATACTCCAGTCGTTCGAACGAATTCCTCCCTCAACGTGCGCTACCTTTGTATGTAGTTTTTGAGCAACAATCGCACAAGCCATGGTAGAAGTGACATCACCAACAACCAACACCAGATCTGCTGGATTTTCCATTAATTCTTGCTCAAAGCGTATCATAATGTTTGCGGTTTGTTCTGCTTGTGTTCCTCCGCCAGACGCCAGATTAGCATGCGGTTCTGGAATTTCCAGTTGCTCGAAAAAATCGCCGGACATTTTCTTGTCGTAATGCTGACCCGTGTGAATTAAACGGTAGTCGATGTCTTTTCCTTGAGCTTTCGCCGCTTGAATGGCATGCACAATAGGTGCGATTTTCATAAAATTGGGACGAGCCCCTGCGATGAGTGTTATTTTTTTCATATTCTTTTTGTTTCCCCCTTTTGGAGGGGGATTAAGGGGGAGGAACTCTCGCCCCATGTTATTTCAATTTTTGTTTCCCCTTTTGGAGCAGAAGAAGCGAGAACTTCTGAAGACTGAAGCCCGTTCGGTAAGAACGTTAGGCTAAAGAATAAAGGGAGGAGGACTGTTCCTCCTTATTTTTCAGTTTTTTTCGTTACAATCGACCCATTTTCAATTTAACGAAAAATCGTACCAAATGAATTTGTCTTTTGATTCTACTTGGCTGTATCACGAGTCGATAGGCCCATTCTAGGTTGTTCTTTACCCACCATTTTGGGGCGCGTTCCACGTTACCAGTATAAACATCAAAACTACCGCCTAATCCTTGATAAAGTACCGGGTGTTGCTGTTGCATTTCTTCCATCAAGAGCTCTTGTTTTGGAGAGCCCATGGCTACAAAGACAATCGAAGGTTTTTTTTCTACGATATCTGAAATCAAGGCATTTTTTTCAGCTTCTGTTTTGATGTATCCATTGCGATAATTGACAATGTTAATGTTGGCGTATTCTTCTTTTAATTGAGTCACTGTTTGTTGTATGACTTCTTCCTTACCTCCAACCAAATAAAAGGACTCATTTTTATGATACTTTTGAATAATATCTAACCAAAGTTCACAACCGGGAATTTTAACGACATTTTCACATCCTTTTTTCTCCAATGCCCATACAGCACCAACACCATCAGGATAACCCAGGTTGCGGTTGATAATACTGCGAGATTCATCCGTAGCATGTAGAATTTTTTCTGCATTGATGGCTACAAGAATGGACTTGTTTTCAAAAGCGTAAGTAATCAACTCTTCGCGGGATTGTGGCGCGTATGTTTTTACTCCGTTGAGTTCTTTAGAAATCATTTTTTAATTGCTGTATGCATTGTGCTATATGCTATATGCATGGTTCATTTATGAATTGAAGTATGTGTTGTCACTTTCCCCTTTGGAGGGGGATAAGGGGGAGGATAGTGTGATATCATATTCGTTAGCCATACTCATCTTTGTTCCAATAAATAATAACTTAACGCATTAAACATAAAGGCATTGCTCCAACGCATGTATGGAATCTTAGAACTCATTCCTTCCTTAAGCTGATAATAAAAGTATCCTTTATCGTCTTGCATGTTTTCTGTAACCCAATTGTAAACCGAATGTGCAAGTGCTTTGTTTTCGTTGAATTTATTATTGACGGATAAGTTGACAAATAACTGACCTGGGCAGTGTATGTCAATTGGATAGGTTTTATTGTGATAATATTTTGGAGTACCATCTTCGAGGAAAAAGTGTTCGATGTAATAGTTGAATCCTCTTTCAATACTTTCATTGAATTGCGTATCACCAGTTTTATCTTGGTACGTTTGGATGGCATCTAAATTATATCCAGTATGAAAAGAATCAATCCATGATTGTACAGGTAACATTCCATATACCCAAGAACCGTCTTCGCTTTGCGCTTCTACAGCGGCTTTGATAGCTGTTGTTGCTGTTTCTTTATACAGTTCATCCTTATTGTAAGCAAACAATTGACTCAAGATTTTCGCCCCCAATAAACTGGCATTAAATACCGTATTGTTTCCATTTAAGGGGGAATAAGAGAATAAGAATCCGGATTTATATTCCGTTCTATTCAAATCTAGTAATACAAAATTACCCGCTGAAAGTGCGGTATCTAAGTATGTTCGGTTCTTTGTGATTTCATATGCATTCAACAAAGCTGTCACACAAAAGGAGGTTGCGACTACAGTAGGTGTATGCGCTGGGAATAAAAACAAACGCCTTGCTTGCCAATCAAAATTATATCCCCAACATGCACCCGAATATTCTTTGTTTTGCATTTCCAAAAGCAATCCTGCTAATTCATCAATGCGATTAAGTATTTCTTCTTTCGAACCAAAACGGGTATCGCCTTTTTCTGCTAATGTGTATAAATTACAGTATCCATTTAAAAACAATCCAATTCCTTTGGCGTTGTGTTGCTTCGGAACAAGTAAGAGCTTTCTGAAGTTAATCGGACTACGCTTAAAACCTTGAATCCATGCCAAGCGAGCTAAATCCCAATACTTGAGTGGTGTCGCTTTGAAAATTTTAGAGTTCAATCCATCGTATGGATCCCACCCGGCAAAGTTTTCGGACTCGCAGTATGATTTTAATTTAAGAAAATGTGTACCGATTTTAGACTTCAATTTGTGCTCCTCCATTTTCGATAGAATGAATTACTCTAAATGTTGCGTGCATTACTGAAAAAATTTCATTCTGTGGAATTGCAGAAGAACCATCTTTCAATAAATTGTCAAAATAAGACTGAACCATTTC
>JBFHHS010000126.1:0-8110 GCA_041596895.1 Crocinitomicaceae bacterium
ATCTACATCCCATTCAAAACCAATGTTTGTCGCAAAAGAAATACCAACTTTAGAACCTTGTGATAAATCAGGACAAAAAACAATCGTATCATTTGTGTTTGCAGCATAATCACCTGCGCCATCAATAAAGTTTGTAGGATCCCCAGATGGCATCCCAGCAGCAATTACTCCGCAATCAAGTTCATTTGGTGCAATATAATCAGAATCTGCCAGTGTCATCTGAGCATGCAACTCAGTAAAAAAGAACCCGGCGATTAGTACTAGTAAATATTTAAACTTCATCTTCTCTACTTGTTTTGATTTGAATAACTTGCTTCTAATACACCTCTAGAAAGAACCACCAATAACTTGCGCTCACCTTCAACTAAAAAATACTGTGTTGTTTCCTTCAACCCTAATCCAAGGGCAACAAAGTTCAACTCACTTCCCGAAATATCTATTGTTTCGAAGTCCGTATTCTTTCCTTCAGGAATATCCGTTAAATAAACGGCGTTATCCAGTGCATAAACTAAAAGTTTATACTCTTGCTGATTGTTAGTATACATTTCAGTTAATTCTTCTGGAGCATACCGATCTAGTAAGCGTGAATCAACCTCCTGGGAAAAGCTTAGGAATGAGCAAAACACGCCCATCAAAAGAGTAGTAAATATTTTCATAATTAAGGTTTAATTTAATTCATCAATTTAAAGACGAAAAACAACGCACTAAAGTTGTATTCAAATTGATCAATTCTTGTGTGAGTTTTATAACATGTAAATTTTAGCTTGTTAAAAATACAATAAAACATTAAAACCTCAAGGAGTCATTTTACACTATTCTAGTCATCCTAATTTGCAGATGTTGAATTAATGCAAATGAAAAAAGTTACTAAACCGTTATACATACAAAGTAACCTAGACCAAATTATACGTTCTTTAATTGTGTATAAATCCTTTAAATTGATGATAAACAAATCAAAAAACGGTCAATCTTTTGAATAATTAAACTTAATTTTGTTTCACTATTAAAAGCATTTACAATACAGCAAATATGGAAACGCAAGAATTAAAGAATATAGCATCACAAGTAAGGAGAGACATCGTCAGAATGGTATCTGCAGTTAGTTCTGGTCACCCAGGAGGATCTCTTGGTTGTGCTGACTTTTTAACTGTGCTTTACTTTGACAAAATGAATCACAACCCTAGTAACTTTACTATGGATGCGGTTAATGAAGATGTCTTCTACCTATCAAATGGTCATATCTCTCCTGTTTGGTATAGCGTTCTTGCTCGCTCTGGATACTTCCCGGTATCTGACTTAAGTGGTTTTAGAATCATGGGAAGCAAATTACAAGGTCACCCATCTACAGATAAAGGTTTACCTGGTGTTCGTATGGCTTCTGGGTCTTTAGGTCAAGGGTTATCTTGTGCATTAGGTACAGCAGAAACAAAGAAATTGAATGGTGACAACAGTATCGTTTATACACTTCATGGAGATGGTGAACTTCAAGAAGGTCAAATTTGGGAAGCTGCTATGTACGCTGCCGGTAAAAACATAGATAATGTAATCGCAACAGTTGATTACAATGGCCGTCAGATTGATGGAGATTGTGACGACGTTCTTCCATTAGGGAACCTTTCGCAAAAGTGGCAAGCTTTTGGATGGGAAGTGCTTGAAATGGACGGACATAACATCGATGAAATTAAATCAACGATGGACAAAGCAAAAAGCATGACAGGAAACGGAAAGCCAATCGTTATTATAATGAAAACCGAAATGGGTCAAGGTGTTGATTACATGATGGGGACGCATAAATGGCATGGATCTGCTCCAAATGCGGAACAACTTGCAACGGCCCTAGATCAATTAGAAGAAACTTTAGGAGATTACTAAAATTGAAGTTATTCATACTCATAGCGTTTTCATTTTTAAGTTCGATTAGCTTCGGGCAAGAGGATTTAACACGAATACTTTTTATTCTTGATGCTTCCAATAGTATGAACGCGAAATGGGGGGATCAAACACGCATTGAAGCAGCAAAAGAATTGTTAGCAAAGACTGTGGATGATTTGCATTCAGTTCCAAATCTCGAAATTGGACTTCGTGTATATGGTCATCAGTCGCCAATTACAGCAACTTTCCAAGATTGTAATGACACCAAACTTGAAGTTCCTTTTGCAAAAGACAACTTTAATCAAGTAAAAACTCGTATCAAATCCATTTATGCCAAAGGAACTACACCCATTGCTCGATCTTTAGAAGCTGCTGCGGGCGACTTCCCAGACAATACATCTCGGAATATTATCATCTTAATTACAGATGGATTAGAGGCATGTGATAACGATCCTTGCGTTATTGCTAAGAAATTAAAGGATAAAGGTGTCAAAGTAACCCCTTTTGTGATCGGTTTAGGGATGGACTTGTCTTATTTAGAAAAATTCAAATGTATCGGAACATATGCTGATGCTGAAACAAAAGAAACATTTGAACAAGTACTTAAAACGGTTGTTTCAAAAGCATTACTTAACACTACAGCTCAAATCAACCTCAACGATATTACGGGTTCTCCATCCGAGACTGATGTGACAATGTTTTTATATAAGGCAGGAACAACAGAATTGAAATATACCTTCACACATACATTGAACAAACTAGGAAATCCTGATACGTTAATTTTGGACCCTCAGTTTAAATATGACTTGGTTGTCAACACAACTCCTCGAGTTTATAAAAAGAACATTGAGATCCAACGTAACATCCATAATACAATAGTTGTAGATTCGCCGCAAGGGTATTTGAAAGTACGGTTTTTGAATGCCGCCAAACCATATCAATTTGAAGCGCGAATAATGCAAGCTGGAAAACACAAGACTTTAAACACTCAAAAAATTGGTGATGCAGATAAATATTTGGTTGGGAAATATGATGTTGAAATCCTTACTCTTCCACGTATTTACATAACGGCTGATGTAAATCAGAGCAACACAACCTACCTTGACATCCAAGCACCAGGAGTAGTAAGATACTCAGCAGGGAATGGAATTGTGGGACAAATATTCACTCAGAACAGTAATGGAACTTGGGAGTGGGTATGTAATTTAAAAGAAGGTTCAAAAACAGGTGATTGGCAATTACAACCTGGTCAATACCGCCTTGTTTACAGACAGAAAAACTTAAAATCTTCAACTTATACATTGGAGAAAGACTTTAGAATTAATTCAAACAAAACGATATCATTAAGGTTATGATCGAAAAAATCAACATTGAAGTATTAGGGAAGAAAGACACGCGTTCTGGATTTGGTGAAGGACTTTTAGAAGTTGGAAAGCGAAACAGTAACGTTGTTGCATTATGCGCTGATTT
Source organism: Crocinitomicaceae bacterium (assembly GCA_041596895.1). Classification (GTDB taxonomy): domain Bacteria; phylum Bacteroidota; class Bacteroidia; order Flavobacteriales_D; family Crocinitomicaceae; genus UBA4466. Next base: position 3,343 of record JBFHHS010000126.1, read on the forward strand.
AACGGGTTCACTTAAAATGAATGCGTTTGAAAATGAGTTTCCTGAACGATTTTTCCAAGTTGGTATTGCTGAAGCAAACATGATGGGAATGGCTGCAGGTATGACTGTTGGAGGAAAAATTCCTTATACAGGTACATTCGCAAACTTCTCTACTAGCCGTGTTTACGATCAGGTACGTCAATCTATTGCGTACTCGCAAAAGAACGTGAAAATTTGTGCTTCTCATGCTGGATTAACTTTAGGTGAAGATGGAGCAACTCATCAAGTCCTTGAAGATATCGGAATGATGAAAATGTTGCCAAACATGACGGTTATCGTTCCTTGTGATTTTAATCAAACAAAACAAGCTACGATTGCCATTGCAGACCATGAGGGACCAGTATATTTACGATTTGGTCGTCCATCTGTTCCAATTTTCGTAAAGCCTGATGCTAAATTCGAAATTGGGAAGGCAGATAAAATCATTGAAGGAACAGACGTTTCAATCATTGCATGCGGCCATTTAGTATGGAAAGCAATTGAAGCTGCTCAAGCATTGCAAGAAAAAGGTATCTCGGCTGAAGTAATAAATATGCACACGATTAAACCTTTAGACGCGAAAGCTGTCTTAGATAGTGTGGCTAAAACAGGATGTGTTGTTACCGCTGAAGAACACATGATGAATGGTGGACTTGGTGATTCTGTAGCTCAAGTTCTTTCAAGAAATACCGCAACGCCTCAAGAGTATGTAGCCGTTGATGATAGTTTCGGGGAGAGTGGTAAACCAGAAGACTTGTTGACAAAATACAACATTGACACTCCAAACATTATTGAAGCTGCGCTGAAAGTGATTCAACGTAAGTAAACTATGCAAAAACACCTTGACGATAAATATATCATTGATTTATATAATCAAGGTGGTAAAAATATTGACATTGCCTTCAAAGGTATTGTGACCCTTTATGGAGATAAGTTATACAGTCAAATCAGACGTATCACAAGAAACCATGAACACACAAATGATGTCTTACAAAATGTCCTGATTAAAATACATCAAAATTTAGATGGTTTTAATCAGGATTCTTCATTGTATACCTGGATATATCGTATTGCCAGGAATGAAACACTGAATTTCATAGATAAGGAAAAACGAAGAAGCGGTGTTGATCTAGACGCTCCAATGATTGAAATCTTAGCAGGTCACGATATTCTTGACGATACCACTCCTGAAAAAATTCAACAGTTACTGCAAGATGCCATTGAATCTTTACCTGAAAAACAGGCGTTAGTCTTTCAGCTTAAATATTTTGAAGAATTAAAATACTCCGAAATATCAAAGCAACTCGCCACAAGTGAAGGAGCTCTGAAGGCAAGTTTTCATCTCGCAAAACAAAAAATACAACAATTTATTATCGACAGATTAAACCATTGAGATTCCCATCAGTCTAAAGAATAGCATGAAAAACGAGAAAGATATATTTGACTTTATAAAAGCTAAGAAAGTGGATGTTCCAGACCAGGCATATTTCGCTGCATTAGCTAATAGCATCACTGATTCTAAAAAGAATAATATAGTTCCGATATATAAAAGACCGGTGTTTTGGCTTAGCTCTGCTGCCGCAGCAATCGTAATTGTATTTGTCGCTCTGAATTTCGGAGAAACAAATGTTATGCATGAAAAACCACTTTTGGCAATGAATGATCTTGATACAGAAATTGTATACGATTACGTGAATGAAAATATCAATGACTTTGACGCGGAAATGATCTCGGAGTTTATTCCAACTGAAGTGATTACATCAAATACAACAGAAATATTTGAGGTAGAACTTGAAGAAGTGAAAACAATTGAAACTGAAGAACTCTCATTTGAAGACATCTCAACTGAAGATATTTTAAACTATTTCGAATCAGAAGAAATAAGCCTCTCAGATTTTGAAGACGAACTATTTATTTAACAAACACATCATGAAATCATCCTTATTAAAAAAGACCTTATTTATTCTTAGCCTCGTATGCTTTTCTATGATAGGATTCAGTCAGGAGAATGGAAAAAATGCTGAAAAAAGAGAAAAGATTGAGCAGTTAAAAATTGCTTTCATCACTACCGAACTGAGTTTATCTGAATCTGATGCAAAAGTCTTTTGGCCAGTTTACGATGAAATGACTTCGAAACTTAAAAAGGAAAAGCGTATTCAACGTCAAAAACGAAATGAATTAGAGAAAAATGCTGATTCATACAGTGAATCTGAATTCAAAGCAAAATCTGAAGACTTGCTCAATAGTGAAATCAAAGAAATGCAAATCAAAAAAGAGTATCACACTCAAATTGCAGAAATTATTGGATACAAGAAAGCAACAAAACTATTAAGTTTGGAGCAGCGTTTTAAACGCGAATTACTTAATAAATTAAACGAAGGGAGATCGTCAGGTGGAAGACCGAATGAATCTCGATCAAGACAATAGAAGCATATGACTAGAGAGGAGGCGTTTTTATCAGTTCAAGGACCAACAAATCAAACTCCTTATCTTATCGATATTGATCGAGCGGAAGGTGTTTTTATTTACGACAAGTCTGGTAAATCATACATGGACATGATTGCTGGAGTTGCTGTGAACAATATTGGTCATAACCACCCAAAAGTTGTTCGTGCATTAAAGGAACAAATTGACCGTCACCTGCACGTAATGGTATATGGCGAATTCATTCAGGATTCCCAATTAAACTTTAGCACAAAACTTGCCGCACTTCTTCCAGAAAACCTCAATTGTGTTTACACTGTCAATTCAGGAACAGAAGCCAACGAAGCTGCATTAAAACTGGCCAAACGTGTAACAGGTCGGACAGAATTAGTTTCTTTCAGAGGATCTTACCATGGTAGTACTCACGGTTCAATGAGTGTTTCAGGGAATGAAACAAAGAAAGCGGCATTTAGACCACTTCTACCCGACGTGCGTTTCTTAACGCACAATTCTATTTCTGAATTATCTCAAATCACTGAAAAAACAGCTGGTGTAATTATCGAAACAATACAGGGTGATGCTGGTGTTAGGAGACCAGACCACGATTTTATGCAAGCTTTGAGAAAACGCTGTACCGAAGTTGGAGCTCAACTCATCTTCGATGAAGTTCAATGCGGTATCGGTAGAACAGGAAAACTCTTTGCCTTTGAGCACTTTAATGTAACTCCTGACATCATAACTCTCGGGAAGGCCTTAGGTGGAGGAATGCCAATTGGTGCCGTGGTTTCTTCAAATGAAAAATTATATGAGTTTTCGTACAATCCGATGTTGGGACATATTACAACCTTTGGTGGACATCCTGTTGTTTGTGCAGCAGCCAATGCCTGTTTGGAGGTCATGGAATCAGAAATCGATTTTAATGAAGTGGAACGCTTGGGAGCATTGTTTGAATCACTCATTCAAGCCAACGACGAAATCATTGAAACCCGAAGAATTGGAATGATGTTCGCTTTTGATATGGAATCCTTTGAACGTGTGGAAAAAGTCGTTAAGAAATGTTTAGAAAAAGGATTGATTAGTTTTTGGTTCTTATCACATCCGCATAGCTTCCGTTTATCTCCACCATTAACAATATCAGAAAAAGAAATCCGAATGGCAGCCAAAATTATTTTAGAATCTATTGAAGAAACAAAAGGTTAAATCGCACCAACCTTATAATTTATACAACGTTATTACGTTAAAGAGCACAGAAACATTTCGTACCTTTCGTATTACTTAATTAAACATTATGAAAACAGTTATTTTATTTATTTCGTTTTGCATTATTTCCCTAGTCGGTTTTTCTCAAGATGTTATTATCAAAAGAGACGGTGAAAAAATTGATGTAAAAGTCATTGAAATCACTTCATCAACAATCAAATACAAGAAATTTGGTCAAGAAGACGGCCCATTGAGAAACATTTCTATTGCCGAGGTTTCTGAAATTATATATGATAATGGTGACTGGGAAAAGTTTAAAGAAGAAGATTACAAGGAGGAAGAAGAAGTTACTTCTAGTAGACCAACACGCCATCGACCGACGTTATCAGCGCGCGACCCATTCTTTGATAATGGATTTTATCTTGACCTTATGTTAGGTGGTGGGGATGCAGAAAGAAAAGAGACGCAAATTGCGTATTACGATGATTTTGGGAATTACTATCCAAATGGATATGAATATGTCTACCAAAGCGAAGATAGATTTGCGACAATTAATTTTAGAATTGGGCATAAATGGTATTTTGGGAATGGAGCAAAATACAGACCAGGACTACAAGCTCAATGGATGAGAATTGGAATCAATTTAAACCCAGAAGATGGGTATGCTTCTTATTCATTATCTCCTTTAAATGTTGGATTAACAAACTCCTTTAAATTCAATGAAAGACATGGAATGGAGGCGAATGTAACCGGAGGGTTTACAGTTCTAAATTTTAACCCATTTTCCACAATAATCGGAAATGGTTCTCCGAATTCAAGCACTGGATATACGTTTGGAGTTGAATTAAAATATAGATTCAACATTTTAGCCGTTGGATTAGATTACTCTCGATTCAACACAGGATTTAATCATACAAATAGAAATCACAACTTGAATGTTATCAGTGTAACTGCAGGTATCAAATTATAGGAATCCACATTAATTGAAAAAGCCCAATTGAATCATCAATTGGGCTTTTTTATTTAAAGCTCATCTAAGGCTTGCTTAATATCTTCCGAAAGACCATCATACTTACTCCAGTTATAATATGACCTAAAAACTAGATAACCAATCATCAATTTCACA
>JBFHHS010000127.1:0-8056 GCA_041596895.1 Crocinitomicaceae bacterium
AAGGATTTTTTTCTGTATGAATTCTTGGGGAAAAACAAGTTGACTTTCATTAAAAATAAGAACCTTATTATCTGTGTGTATATGCACCAATACATCATTTGTATTGAACTGAATACTTTCAGAAAGTAGTTCTTGGATCCTATTTTTAAGTGATTTCGACAACGGTATAAATGTAATCAAGAAAGATCAATAATTCGGATTGAATCTGAGCTTTTTATGCACGTTAAATTTATTATAGTGCCTTTGTATTGTGAATTATAATACCCATTTTTATCTAAACCTAATCAGAAAAAAACATGAAAAAGAAAACAAGTTTTGTTGGAGCCTTTACTTCAATCAGTTTATCAATTATGGGGATTCTCCTTTGTGCAAGCCTCTTTATGTATACATCCACACCAGTGAGTGCAGGTGGAACAAAAAATTCAATTCCTGGGTTTGCGTTAAGCGATTTCCCACCTTCAACGAACGGAAATATTATGATGAATTATACGTCAGTTCACGTTCCTTCTCAAGACAAGACATATTACGAATGCATGGTTTGGGATAAAACAACAGGCATATCAAAGCTATATTTCTACAGCTATACAGACAAAAAATTTAAAGCATATGAAGAGAACGTACAATTGCCAAGTATGCCAATTGCAAAAAGCGCAAATGACGAAATTATGATGGATTATACTGCGGTACATGTCCCTTCTCAGGATAAAACATACTATGAATGTTTGGTTTGGAATACAAACACTGGAAACTCTAAATTGTATTTTTACAGTTATACAGACAAGAAGTTCAAGGCATATGAGGATAATGTACAATTGCCAAGTTCTCCATTGAAATAAGATAGAATCAGATTTGAACAATCCAAAGGCGGTTTCGCTTCTCGATTTTTTAGATTACTAGAACTCCTACTTTTTACCTTCAATTGTTGTTACATTTGTAGTCAACAATAATTAATTGAAATAAATGAAATTTGGTACGAAAGCAATACATGCTGGGGTTCATCCTGATGAATCGACTGGAGCTATTATGACTCCAATTTATCAAACTTCAACTTTTGTTCAACCTGAAGTGGGGGTGAATAAAGGATATGAATATTCAAGAACAAAGAATCCTACACGCAATGCCCTTGAGAATAACCTTGCAGCGCTTGAAAATGGGAAATATGGGGCTTGTTTTGGATCTGGATTGGCCGCTATTGATTGTGTGATAAAAATGTTAAACCCAGGAGACGAGGTTATTTCAACCAATGATCTTTATGGTGGTACTTTTCGATTATTCAAGACAATCTTTGAAAAATATGGAATTGTATTTCATTATGTAGGAATGACGAATCCTGAATTGGTAGAAGCCAAGGTTAATGAGAAAACAAAATTGATTTGGGTAGAAACACCGACAAACCCAATGATGAATATCATTGACATTCAAGCAATGTCTGCTATAGCTAAAAAGGCTGATGCTTGGTTGTGTGTAGATAATACCTTTGCTACACCTTATCTTCAAACACCGCTTGATTTAGGGGCGGACTTAATTATGCATTCGGTTACAAAGTACTTGGGGGGGCATTCAGATGTTGTTATGGGCGCTTTGATAACATCGAATGAAGAAATAGCAAAGGAAATGTACAGAATTCAGAATTCTTCTGGTGCAGTTACAGCTCCAATGGATTCATTTTTGGTTCTGAGAGGCATTAAAACACTTCACCTAAGAATGCAAAGACATTGTGAGAATGGTGCAGATGTTGCTAAATTTTTAGCTGAACATCCAAAAGTGGATAATGTTTACTGGCCAGGATTGGAGTCTCATCAAAATCACGATATTGCAAAGCAGCAAATGAATGGTTTTGGTGGCATGATCTCATTCAGTTTGGTTGGTAATAAATTGGAAGATGCACATAAATTGGTGAAAAAAGTGAAGGTATTTGCTTTGGCTGAATCGCTTGGTGGAGTAGAATCATTGATTGGCCATCCAGCAACTATGACACATGCATCTATCCCAAAAGAAGAAAGAGAAAAAATAGGAATTGTAGACTCATTAATCCGCTTGAGTGTTGGTATAGAAGATGCTGAAGATTTAATAGAGGATTTAAGGCAAGCATTAGTATAAATAAGAAGATTATGAATTATAGTAAGTTCGCAGTAATTGGAGTTGGTCGTTATGGATCTACCATTGCACGTCGTTTGGCAGAGAAGGGAGCACAAGTCTTTGCATTTGACCCAAATGAAGAAAAGATTGAAAGCATTAAAGATGAGGTGGCTTTTGCGGTGACGTTGGATGCAACTGATATGCGTGCTTTAAAGACGCAAAACTTGGATGAAATGGACGCTGCCGTTGTTGCCATAGGTGAAAATTTTGAGGCTACTGTTCTAACTTGTGTCCATTTATTAGACATCGGTGTAAAGAGGGTAATTGCTCGAGCTAGTGGTGATCATCAACGGTTGATTCTTGAAAAGATTGGGGTTACAGAAATTCTTACACCGGAAAATGAGGTGGCTTATGTTGTGCGTGAGAAATTACTAAATCCGAATATTGTTTCGTTTCTTCAGTTGCCAGATGATCATGAAATTGCAGAAATTCGTGCTCCTAAAGGATGTGTTGGTAGAACAATTCATGATGTTGGTTTCAGAAATAAATACGAAATGACATTAATTACTATCAAACGTGAATACGAAGTGGTTAAAAATGGTGAGGATTGTACAGAACAACACATTATTGGAGTTCCAAAAAGCGATATGGTAATCAATTACAAAGATACACTTGTTGTCTTTGGAGCAGCAAAAAGTGTAGAACGATTCATCGAAATTAACGAGTCGCTTTAATGTATATTGTTACCGGTGTTTCCAGAGGTTTGGGTAAGTCCATTGTTCAATTGTTATTGGATCAAGGGGAGGCAGTACTCGGAATTGGTCGCTCACATCAGTTTGATCATTCTAATTTTACTTTTTTAAAATGTGATTTAAGCGACATTAAAGCTATAAAGAACCTTGTATTTCCTGAATTCACGGGAGAGGTTACTTTAATTAATAATGCTGGAATTCTTGGTAATGTTAAACGCATTTCCGATCAAGAATCCATCGACCTCTCTGAAGTTTTAAAGGTTAATACGGTTGCTCCAATGGAGTTAACACATAAGGTTTATAATCTTTTGACCAGAAAAGACAATTTTAGATTAGTGAACATTAGTTCTGGTGCTGGAAATAGAGCTATTCCATCCTGGGCGGCTTATTGTGCTTCAAAAGCAGCCTTAAATATGCTTACAGAAACATTTTTTCTGGAGGAAAAAGAGAAAGGCAATCATATTGTCGCTTATGCTGTCTCTCCAGGGGTTATTGATACCGATATGCAAGGTCAAATAAGAAATGTTGATCCCACTGATTTCTCGGCAATCGAAAATTTTATCGGGTTTAAAGAAAACAATGAGCTATTTACTTCAATAGATGCTGGAAAGCGATTATTAAAATTGTTGAAAATGCCATTTAATCAAGAAATTAAAGTTGATTTACGAACTTTATAACCCTAAAATCAATAGAATCTACCGTTAATACTTACCTCGGTACCTTTTAAACGATTAATTTGTTAAAACGTAAGTGATTCCGTAACTTCACGTTCTAAGTTACATGCACTTATATTTCTAAAACTATGAAAAAAACAATTCTCTCCATGATTGGGATTGTTGCGTTTGGACTTTCGCTAAGAGCCCAAAACACAATCATCGATCAATCAAACACCAGAGATGGTGAAACAGTTGAGTACTGCTTCCAACACAAAAAACAAGCAGAATTAATGCAAAACCCAGCTTATGTTCAATCATTAGCTGAAGATGCCCTAATACAGGCGCAAGAAAATCAAAACGCAACTCCAAAGGCTACAGTCTGGTATGTACCAATCGTTTTTCACGTGCTTCACAATGGTGGTTCTGAAAACATTTCAGATGCTCAAATCTTAGATGCTTTGGATATTTTGAATAGAGACTATAGACTGTTAAACTCAGATGCGAACAATGTCGCCAATGCTTTTAACGCTAGTAATCCTAGTGCAACAGCTACACCTGCAGATGTTGAAATCGAATTTGTTTTAGCAACGAAAGCTCCTGACGGAACTTGCTTTACTGGAATAACTAGAACTCAAGATGCTTTGACAAATGATGGAAGCAGTGGACAAGATCAAGTAGATGCTATCGTGAATGGAAATGATGTATATCAAGGTCAATGGCCTCCAAACAAATATTGCAATGTTTACATCGCAGCAGACATCGGTGGTGCAGCAGGATATACCTTTAACCCAGCGGGTTGGGGAGGGTCAAGTATGTATTTCAATGGTATTTTTGTCTTGGATACATACCTAGGATCAATCGGAACATCAAGTCTCAGTACAAGTCGTACATTGACTCATGAAACAGGACACTGGTTAAACTTATCTCATCCTTGGGGAGGAAGTAACAACCCTGGTGAGGCTGGAAATTGTAATATCGATGATGGTGTTGATGATACACCAGAATGTATGGGGCTTACTGCGTGTCTTCTAAATTCAAACAGTTGTAATGGTGATAATTCTTATTGGGGTTTTGATCAAATCGACAATACAGAGAACTACATGGATTATTCATATTGTTCGAAGATGTTTACTCAAGGACAGGTTACGCGAATGCGAAATGCATTGAACTCTAGTACGGCAGGAAGAAGCAACCTAAAAACAGCCTCGAATTTAATCGCTACTGGAGCAGATGGTAACTTATACCTTTGTAAAACCGAATTTTCAGCTGATCGAACGTCTGTTTGTGCTGGTGAGGTTGTAAATTTCACAGATGATTCTTATAACAATGTTACAGGATGGACATGGTCTTTCCCTGGCGGTTCACCTTCATCTTCAACAAGTTCAAATCCTTCAATTACATACAGTACACCAGGTATTTATGAAGTATCTTTAACAGCTACTGACGGTTCTACAACTGATTCAGAAGTTAAAACGGCTTATATTCGCGTTGTCCCTGCTGCAAGTAGTTTACCTTTCTTAGAGGGATTCGAGTCTTATTCTACATTGAATAATATTGATCAGTGGGAAATTAAAAATGAGAATGGTAATGGTTTCGAATTAGCAACAAATGCTGGTCACACAGGAACTAAGTCCGCGAAATTGGCTAATAACAATGAAGCTGTTGGTACTTTTGATGAGCTGATCTCTGCACCAGTAGATTTATCAGGTGTTTCTTCTTCTGTTACTTTGAGCTACCGTTATGCATACAAAAGAAAGAACTCAAGTGACGATGACTGGTTTAGAGTTTATGTGACGGACGACTGTGGACAAAACTGGGATCTAAAGAAAACATTACATGGTTTTCAGTTATCCAATCAAACACAAACAAGTTCTTTTACACCTTCTTCGGAAGCAGATTGGACTACTGTTCATATGACAAATATTACAAGCCAATACTGGGTTAATAACTTCAGATATAAGTTTGTATTTGAAGCAGGTGGAGGAAACAATATTTTCATCGATGATATTAATATTTATAATGGAAGTCCTTCGGATGATATTGTTTCAGGAAGTGCTGGCTTAACTGAAGGTTCACTGGTTTCTGGGTTAGGAGTGTATCCGAATCCAACTGATGGCGAATTAAATATCCGCTTTAATATGGGGAATGATGAAGATGCAATTATTCAGATTCAAGACCTAGCAGGTAAAATTACTCAGCAAAACATTGTAAAAGCAAAAACGGGATCAAACCTTGTTTTAGTAAATACAAACGAATTAGCTTCTGGTTTGTACTTTTTAAGGTTACAAGTTGGAAATACGCAACAGATAGTACAGTTTGTTGTTAAATAAGAAATAACTTTCATCAATAAGGGTCTTCATTTGAAGGCCCTTTTTTTATCTTTTATTCTATGAAGAGTAGATTACTTACATTTTTAACATTAGGGTTGATGTTTAGTCTTTCCGCACAGCAGGAAAAGATTATAAACCCGTGTGCAACAGACGAGAAAACTGCAGAATATGCGCTGCTTCCTGAATATCAACAGAATTTTTTGGAGTCGCAAATTGCCGCAGCAAATGAATCTCCAATCGTTGCTCCGAAGGGCACTGTTTATAAAGTTCCTATTGTTTTTCATGTTCTCCATGATGGCGGGGTGAATAATATTAGTCGCGAACAAATTTTGGATGCACTTCGAATTTTAAATGAAGATTATCGACTTCAAAATCCTGATGCAAATGATGTAGCATCCGTTTTTGCAGGAATGCAGGCTGATGTTGAAATTGAATTTGTCTTGGCAACCAAAGCTCCAGATGGAACTTGTTTCACTGGTATTACGCGTACATATGATCCTGTGGTAAGTAATGATGGTAGTTTAAATCAAGTTCAAGCAATTCGGGATGGAAACGACGTTTATCAAGGAGATTGGCCAGGAGATATGTACTTAAATATCTTTGTTGTTGGCTCTATCTCTGCTCCGGGCTCTTCTTTAATTACTTTAGGATATACAACATATCCTCAATGGGGTGGTTTAACGATGGCAAATGGGTTTCATGTAATTCATGATGCCGTTGGCTCAATCGGAACGGCAGGTGGATTTGATGAATCAACTTCTTCTCATGAAATTGGTCATTGGTTAAATTTAAGACATACCTGGGGAAATAGTAATAACCCGAATGAGGCAGGAAACTGCGATGAGGATGACCTTGTTGATGATACGCCTAGATGTGCTGGTATTCAAGGAGGATCATGTAGTTCAACAAATCCAAATCCTTTAAATTCGTGCAATCAAGATAATGCATATTGGGGATTTGATATTCAAGATCAAGTTGAAAATTATATGGATTATGCACACTGCGGAAGAATGTTTTCAGAAGGTCAAAAAGAACGCATGCGCAATGCACTTGAATCAAGTGTGGGAGGAAGAAATAATTTATGGACAGCACAAAATTTAATTGATACTGGTGCAGATGGAAACATTTACTTGTGTAAAGCTGACTTTGAAGCAGATAAAACAACTGTTTGCGTCGGTGATGTAATCAATTTTACAGATGGTTCGTTTAATGTTGTGAATGGGTGGACATGGGCGTTTCCAGGTGGATCTCCTTCATCTTCAACGATTCAAAATCCAGTTGTGACTTATAGCGTTCCAGGGATTTACGAGGTGTCTTTAACAGCGACGGATGGTTCTACGAATGATTCAGAGGTTAAAACAGCTTACATCAGAGTCTTGCCTGCTTCAGGCACACTACCACTAATTGAAGGGTTTGAGTCGTATTCAACTTTAAATAATATCAACGAATGGGAAGTTAAAAATGAGGAAGGGGTTGCATTCGAAATCAATAACAACTTGGGATTGAATAGTCAACAGTGTGTGGCTTTAATGAATAATGGTGAAACTGAAGGAAGTTATGATGAGTTAATCTCGACTCCTGTAGACTTATCTGGAGTTACCAATAACATGACGTTGAGTTTTAGGTATGCCTATAAACGTAAGAATGGAACGGATGATGATTGGTTTAGAGTTTTTGCGTCAAATGATTGCGCAGCTTCTTGGGTGATTCGTAAAACTATGCACGGATTCCAATTGTCTTCAGATCAACAGTCTGCTGCATTTACACCAAGCTCAGATAATGATTGGACTACAGTGCATATGACGAACATTACAAGTAGCTTTTTTGTAGAGAATTTCAGGTATAAATTCCAATTTCAATCTGGAGGAGGAAATAACTTCTATTTGGATAATATTAACTTGTACGAAGGAAGTCCTTCTGATGAGCTGGTTTCTTTAAATGAAGGTGATGCAACAATTTTAGGATTGAAGGTATACCCTAATCCAACAGATGAGGAGTTGAATATTGCTTTCAATGTGGCTAATGATGAAACAATTCAATTGACTGTACAAGATGTGTCGGGAAAACAATTGAAGACAAATACGATAAAAGCACTTTCGGGGTCTAATCATGTTCTAATTGACACAAGAGACCTGGCAAACGGAATGTATTTCGTCCGATTGAATTCGGCTAACTCAAGTAAAGTTGTTCAATTTGTTGTGAAATAAGAAAAATAATTAAAAATTGAAAAGCCTCCGAA
>JBFHHS010000128.1:0-8031 GCA_041596895.1 Crocinitomicaceae bacterium
ATCTTGTTTCTTTTCTGTTTTAACAATAGCAGCATATTTACCGTCATCACCATTCACCTTAACCTGAGTTACTTCATCAGACCCTTCATATGCAATTTCGATGGTAGCATCCTCTACTGGAGTTCCATTTTCATCTTTCAACTCCCCTTTCAAAATTGCTACGGATTTTGGTCGTGCTTCTTCATACAATTCAAACGAATAAATATTCCAATTACCACCAACGCGAGAAGAATAATAAGCTATTTCACCATCAATAGAAACAAACAATCCCAATTCATCCGACTCCGAGTTAATAGGATATCCGATGTTTTTAGGCTCCGTCCAAACTCCATTTTCATTTCGAATATAAAAGATATCTAACCCTCCAACACCTGGACGGTCTTTAGTACATTCTGAAACAAAATAAAGCGTTTCACTATCCTGATGCAAGAAGGGACTTTTGTCTTTTCCATCAGTGTTGATTTCATCAAATGGTCTTGGCTCGCCCCATTCACCATCACTTCCTCGTTCCACAATATAAATATCGTTGTTTCTAGATGTTGGTCGACTTACGGTATAGAAAAGAGTATTTCCATCTGCTGATAAAGAAGGTTGGCCTTCCCATCCATCAGGCGTATTAATTTTTTCGCCCATATTTTCCAAAGCAGTCCATTGAAAGTCATTTCCGCCAGACCCCGAACGCTCAAACGTTGTACTGTATAAATCGCAATTCATATATGACTGCCCATATATTTGTTCTGCCTTACAAGCACAAATAATCATCTCTTTATTATCCACTGATAATGTTGCAGCTCCATAACTTTGAACCGAACCATCATTAAATGGTTTTTTCAATGGATTACCACCATCAAAATCGGATTTCATTGTTGGTCGCGCAGAAAATGTAATTTCCTCTACTACATTAGATTTGATATCCCCTAAATTTCTTCGGTCTAATTTACGAGTATAGAAAATTAGCTCATTATCCGGTGAAATCATTGGGAAGTACTCATTTTTATCGGTACTTACATTACGAACGAGTTTTGGTTCAAATGGAACTTGTTTAGATTTTATTGCGATATCCTTCTCTAGATCAACCAACACCTCTTCAACATCAGCAAGTTTTTTTGTGAAATCGGCAGGATACCTGTCTGTATCTGAATGTTTGTAGTTTTTAAACTCTTTAAACCACTTAATCGCCTCAGGCATATCCTGTTGTGTATAATTAATTACTCCTAAATAATAGGATGCGTTTGCGTGATAATCACTACATAAATCCAATGCGATACTGAACATTTCTTCCGCCTTTTTAAAACTTCGGTCTCCCATCGCAGGATTTGGTTGAGTTTCGTAATAATCAAGTCCTGTATTGTATGCATACATGCCGTATTCGTAATAAGCCGTAGCATTACCTTCATCCATTTTAATTGCAGCATTAAAGTTTTCAACCGCAGATCTTGCATCTTTGGAATTCACCGCAGCTGTTATCAATTTCACAACTTTTTTCGATGGATCTACACACGCCTCTGACTCTTCTTGTGCAAAGGTCATTGTTGAAAGCGACATGATGATTAAGGAGAAGTATAATTTATTCATTTCGACATTTTCTAATTGTTATTCTGCGTGGAATACTCAAATTCCATACCTAAATACAGTATACCGCAAAAAACAGGAAAAGGTTACACTGAAAACAAGGTATAGAACGAAACGATTACTCCAAAAAATATTTAGCATTTCCATTCATCAGCTTTACAATATGCTTATCATAATTGTATGCCAAAATCAATTCGATTTCACTACATTGAAATTCTCAAAATAGTACTATGAACAAACTGACATTATTGACCCTCGCACTTTGTTTGGGGTCGTTTACATTTGCACAAAAGAAAAAAACAACTGAATCCAAAGGGATTGAAGCTTCCATAGTTTCTAATTTAAAGTTTAGATTAGTTGGTCCTGCATTGACTTCTGGAAGAATTGCAGATATTGCTGTAAATCCTGACAATCACAACATGTGGTACGTTGCTGCAGCATCAGGGGGTGTTTGGAAAACAACTAACCATGGAACGACCTTCTCTCCTATTTTCGATAATTATGGATCCTACTCAATTGGTTGTGTGACATTAGCACCGACGAATTCCAATACCGTCTGGGTTGGAACTGGGGAGAATAACAATCAACGTTCTGTTGCTTATGGAGACGGTGTTTATAAATCCGTTGATGGTGGAAAGACATTTAAGAACATGGGACTCAAAACATCTGAACATATAGGAAAAATCATTGTACATCCTACAAACGAAAATATTGTATGGGTAGCAGCATACGGTCCTGTTTGGAGCAAAGGTGGTGAACGTGGTGTTTATAAATCTACCGATGGCGGTGAAACATGGAAAAATACTTTGGAGATTTCAGAACATACTGGTATTTCCGAGATTGCACTAGACCCTAAGAATCCAATGGTCCTTTATGCTTCGGCTCATCAAAGAAGACGACGCGAATGGACATATATTGGGGGTGGGCCTGAATCTGGATTGTATAAATCTACGGATGGTGGTGAAACATGGAAAGCGATTAACTCAGGACTTCCGGAAGGAGAAATGGGGCGAATTGGTATTGCAGTATCTCCGGTTAATTCAGATTATGTTTATGCAATTGTTGAAGCAAGAGGCGATAAAGCAGGATTTTTCCGATCTACAAATCGTGGAGAGTCGTGGACTAAAATGTCGAGCTACAAAACAAGTGGAAATTACTACCAAGAAATCATATGTGATTTAACCGATGTTGATAAAGTGTTTTCAATGAACACGTGGCTTCATCATACTGAAGATGGAGGGAAAACATTCAAAAAAACTGGAGAAACAAGCAAACACGTTGATAATCACTGTATCTGGATCGACCCAAACAGTCCTGATCATTGGATTGTTGGATGTGACGGTGGAATTTATGAAACTTACAATCATGCTCAAGACTGGAAATACTACAGTAATTTACCTATCATCCAATTCTATAAAGTAGCTACAGATAACGATTCGCCATTTTACAATATTTATGGAGGTACTCAGGACAATAACTCCATGGGAGGGCCTTCAGCAACAATTAACAACGCAGGGATCTTAAACGCTGACTGGTTTATTACAAATGGTGGCGATGGTTTTGAATCTGCCATCGACCCAATCAATCCTAACATCGCATACGCACAAGCTCAATACGGTTGGTTAGTTCGCTACGATAAAACATCTGGAGAACGAACACCAATTCAGCCGATGCCTGGAAAAAATGAATTGGCTTACCGTTGGAATTGGGACTCACCATTACTCATTTCCCCACACGATAACAAAACACTTTACTTCTGCGCAAACAAAGTATTCAAAAGTACAAACCGCGGTGACGACTGGGAAACCATCAGTCCTGATTTATCACAACAAATTGATCGAAATAAATTACCCGTGATGGATCAAGTTTGGTCCATTGATGCCGTAATGAAAAATAAATCAACGACGATTTACGGAAACATCGTAGCGTTTGACGAGTCAGTTATAACTAAAGGATTGCTATATGCAGGCACTGATGATGGACTAATTCAAACATCCACCAACGGTGGAGATTCTTGGAGTAAAGTTCAAAACTTCCCCGGTGTACCTTCAAATACACGCGTCAATATGATTTCAGCAAGTTTACATGATGAAAATGTTGTTTTCGCAACCTTGAACAATCACCGTTCTGGAGATTTTAAACCATACATCATGAAAAGTGTTGATAAAGGAAAAACATGGAAATCAATTTCAGGGAACCTACCTGAAGCGGGAGCTGCTTTTGCCATCCGTCAAGACCATGTAAACCCTGATTTATTATTTGCAGGAACTGAATTTGGATGCTACTTCTCTAATAATGGCGGAACGAATTGGACAAAACTTGCGGGACTTCCAACTGTTGCTGTTTATGACATCGACATTCAACAACGAGAAAACGACTTAGTGGTTGCGACTTTTGGTCGTGGGTTCTATGTTTTAGACGATTACTCTCCATTAAGAACAATGACGAAAGAAACAATGGATAAAGAAGCGAATTTATTCCCGATTAAAGATGCATTACTTTATATTCCATCAGCTCCATTAGGATTGAGAGGAACAGGTTCTCAAGGAGCAGATATGTGGTTCGCAGAAAATCCTGCCTTTGGTGCAACGTTCAGTATTTATATTAAAGAAACTGAAACCACCTTGAAATCTGCTAGAGAGAAAAAACAGAAGGAACAAGAGAAAAACAAAGAAGTGGTAAACTATCCTACTTTCGATGAATTAAGAGCGGAAAAGAATGAAGAAAAAATGCAATTGGTTTGGATCATTCGTAATGAGAAAGGCGAAGAAATCAGACGTATAACCTCTTCTCCATCAAAAGGAATATCACGTGTTACTTGGGATTTAAGGAAAGAGACAACATCGCCAGTTAGAATAAATAAACCAAAACCAGGAAGATATTCTAGCCCAGACGTTGGGTTCCTTGTTACCCCTGGGGTTTACTCTGTTGAAGTTGTTTCGTTAAAAGGAGATGTTGTAGAAAATGTGATACCAAAAACGAAATTCAATGTTGTTGGATTAAACAATCAAACACTCATTGCTACAAACACGGAGGAGCTTGATCAATTTAGAGCAGAAGTAGCAGAAACACAAAGAGGAATCAGTGGAGCTAGTAAATTAATTGGTGAAACAGAGGATAAATTAAAGTTATACAAACATGTGATTAAAACCTATCCAAATGTAGACCTTAGTTTACTTGCTGAAACCAACGAGATTGATTCATTATTGGACGTCTGCAAACTAATGCTGTGGGGAGATGGATTGAAATCATCACATGAATTTGAAACGGAACCAAGTATTTCGAGTAGAATAGGAATTGTTGAATATCAATTATCGACGAATACAACGGGGGTAACTAAAACCCAACGTAAAAACAAAGCTATCGCTGAAGAAGAGTACGCTGAGTTCAGAACAATACTGGACGGAGCTATTATTCGAATGAAAGCATTAGAAGATCAACTAGCCCAAAACAACATTCCTTATATTAAAGGAAAAGATCAAAATTGGAAAGAAGATTAAATTAATTGTACATAGAAATTAAAGGCGTCAAATTGACGCCTTTTTTTTTCACCCTTCAACAAGCTCAAAATCAATCCGTTTAAATACCTCGCGAATAGTTAAGTTTCTGTTAAAAATTAATATGAATGCATAATACTTCAATCAATCCCTATTTTTGCATCAACCAAAAAAAACAAAAATGAAAAAGTTAATTTTACCAGCACTTTGTCTGGTTGCTATGAGTGCAAGTGCTCAAGATCTTGTAAAAAACCCAGGTTTTACTACAGATAAAAAAATTACAACAACAAATCAGATTTCAAAAACTGAAGGTTGGTCAAATGCCAATGGTGCGACTGTTGATTTATTTAACGGTGACGCTTGTAAATATGAGGTAGGTATCCCAAACAACTACATGGGGGAACAATCATCAAATTCAAATTATGCTGGTATTATCGCATACTACGATAACCAACGATTGAACTATGCAAAATCTCTAATTAATAGAGAATTCACTGGAGAGTCTTCTTACACAAAATACGCTGAGTACCTTCAAGGAGAATTAACTCAAGGTTTGACTGCAGGAAAAAATTATGAATTTTCGTTTAAGGTAAGTCTTTCTGAAAGATCTTCTCGTGCGATTAAAGGATTAGGAGTTTATTTTTCTAACGAAGCATTAGCAAGTGATAATGTAAAAGCATTAACGTATACACCTCAAATCGTTTCAAGCGAAATGATTACAGATAAAACTGGATGGACAACTATTAAAGGAACGTTTACTGCAAAAGGTGGAGAAAAATTCTTTACTATTGGTGCGTTCGAAGGTTCATTCACTGTTGAAAAAACAGTTGAGGAGCTTAAGGAAAATGATAATAAAAAAGCATACTATTATATCGCTGGTGCGTCTTGTAAATTAGGAGCTGATAAAGATTCTGATAATGACGGGGTTGCTGACAAAGACGACAAATGTCCTACTACAGCTGCTGGAATCGCAGTTGATGCATTTGGGTGTGCACTTGACGGTGATAAAGATGGTGTTCCAGATACAAACGATAAATGCTTAACAACTCCAGCTGGTGTTAAAGTTGATGTGAACGGATGTGCTATTGACACGGATGGAGATGGAATTGCTGACTACCAAGATGATTGTCCAACTGTAAAAGGTATAGCTGAAAACAAAGGATGTCCAAAAGGTGAAGCTCCTAAAGATACAGACGGTGACGGTGTAGTTGATGCAAATGACGCTTGTCCTACTGTTAAAGGAACTGTTAATGGTTGTCCTGATAGAGATGGTGATGGAGTTGCTGATAAAGATGATGCTTGTCCAGATTCTCCAGGATTAAAAGAATTAGATGGATGTGTACTTTCTAAAGAAGAATTAGAAGTTATCCGTCAAGCTTCAGAGCATATTTACTTTAACTCTGGAAGTGCAGTTATTAAGTCAGAATCTTATGCTGACCTAGATAAATTGGCTGCAATTTTAGTTAAACACCCTGAAGTAAAAGCTTCTGTTGAAGGTCATACTGACAGTCAAGGTAGAGATGATTTGAACTTAAAATTATCTAAAGCAAGAGCTAAAGCAGCTGCTGATTACTTAATCAATAAAGGTGTTAAAGCTGATCACATTACTTCAGAAGGATACGGTGAAACTCAGCCGATTGCAGACAACAGTACATCTACAGGTCGTGCTAAAAACAGACGTGTAATTATCAAAACTACAACTTACAAAGTGAAGTAGTCTATTATAATTCATTTGAAAAAGGGCGCTATTTCTAGCGCCCTTTTTTATTTAGTTAACTCCAATTATTAAGTTCAGGGCATGATTTACATTTCCAGAACCATTTGAATTAGAATGTTTCTGATATGTATATCCTAATCCGAATGAACTTTTCTTGAATCTAAATTTAAATTCAGGATTTATCAAAAGTCCTCCTCCTATTGGTCCTCCCATATCAATACCATAACCAAAATTCAAGTTAGCTTCTACTGCTTTCGTTTCCGACAATTTCCAAATACTAGTAAAACCAAGATTAATTGGTGCCATTAGAGGCCCCATATCTAAAAAATCACCATCAATCATATTCATATTGAATCTTCCAAACATATTCAATCCAAACCTACGTTGATCATCATTCCCGAAGTAAACCTTTCCTCCAGCCACAATACCTACTCCAGCGCCAAACGATGTATAATTGACTCTTTGAGTTCCTGAAATGTATTCACCTGTGCTTGTCATCGTTGAGGTATAATCCATCAAAGAATAATTCATCGATGTAACTCCGATGTTACCATCAACGAAGAAACCACTTTTCATAATCCTGTTATTTGACCAGTAACCAGTTTCCTGAGCTGATCCTATAAATGTAAATGCAATTGCGAATAATACTATTGTAATTGTTTTCATAATCTTTATGTTTGATAGACCAAATCTACAGACATAAAAAGGTGTATCACTCCTGAATTTCACAGGTCATGAAAACTCAGTTGCGAATTCCGCAACTATATTAAAGCTTATTTATTGAGCAAAAAAGCACCGAATCAATCGGTGCTTTCTAATTACTTAATCGCTAATGGATTTTTGACTTTCGTTTTGGTTAAAGCCAGCTCCAACACTTGATCCATCTTAGTAACATAATGGAACGTCAATCCTTTCAAATAATCTTGATTGATGTCTTCAACATCTTTACGATTCTTCTCGCACAGAATAATTTCTTTAATCTTCGCTCGTTTGGCGGCAAGTATCTTTTCTTTAATTCCTCCAACAGGCAATACATCACCACGTAATGTAATCTCCCCTGTCATCGCTAAATTCTTTTTCACTTTAAACTGTGTAAAGACAGAAGCCAAAGACGTCAACATTGTAATACCAGCACTTGGTCCATCTTTAGGCGTTGCTCCTTCAGGCACGTGAATGTGAATATTATGCTTGTCAAACACCTCCTGTTTAACCCCTAGCAAATCACTGTGTGCTTTTAAGTACTCC
>JBFHHS010000129.1:0-7796 GCA_041596895.1 Crocinitomicaceae bacterium
GACCAATCACTTAGACATGAAAACAAAGGATATCATCAAGGATGCTCTTAGAGATTTTGATGGCACATTAATTCTAGTTTCTCACGATCGTGACTTCTTAGACGGACTTGCAACGAAAGTGTTTGAGTTTGGAAACAAACGCGTTAAAGAGCATTTCGAAGACATTAAAGGTTTCTTAGCGACGAAGAAAATGGAAAATTTGAAGGAAATTGAGCAGTAATTAACTGTTTTCATAGATTGTTCTGCCCTTCCACTTTGGTTTATACGTGTACATCAAGGATAAAATAATAATCGTATAGAAAGGAAATAAGACTTCATAAATCGGAATAAAGCTCCAGGTTATGATACGCTTAATGCGATAGAAATATGGAAAAAAAAGTATCATATCAAAGGTTGTTTTGACTGCCATAATCGTGATCAATAAAGGCCAATTTGCTATTGCAATACAATAAATTAACGCTACCAAAAAGAATAACGTGAGTCCCGATTGCAGAATTGCCATGGATGTACTCAAATGATCTTTTAAATCGCCCGTTTTTCCCAACCAACGCAATCGTTGATTAATAAATTCCTTAAACGACTGTGGTGTTTCTGTGTGAATTGCGCAATCCAATCCAGATACTAATCGTACATCTTTATTATTCTCTCTAAAATCGCGCAGTAAATACATATCGTCACCACTGGCAGCGTGTTTATGAGACTCTAAATTATCCACCTCATCAAAGGTTGAGCGCCTAAAAAACAAATTAGCACCACTCGCCATAATCGGACGTTTCAATCCTGCTACTCCAACATTAGCTGCATTGACAAGTGCTAAGTCGATTTCGTATAAATGCTCTAGAAAATGAGATGCTTTCATTACCGCTGGTAATAAATACATATCAGCAACCTCTAACTGTTGCATGTTCTCAAAATATGAAGTCTGAAATTCAACATCGGCATCCATTGTGAGGATATAATCAGAATCGGAATGACTGATTGCATAACGTAACGCACGCTTTTTACCTGTAACATCATTTGGTAAATCCATAATTCGGTATGGTACGCTTAATTTCGCTTCTTCAATAACCCGAATAGAATCATCCGTTGAATGATCATTGATAAAAATGAATTCTTTTGGGCATGTCTTAAGCTTAGAAATACTGTTTAGAATAGTGTGAATTCGATGTTCTTCATTACGGAAGGGAACCAATACAATTAATTCACCCAAATCAATTCCATTTGTTGTTGATTGATATGATCGCTCCTTCTTTTGCTGCAATAAAAAGCCAATCAGAATGACAAGACCTAGCGCAATTGCATAAACGATAAAAAAAACTAAGACCACCTCATTCATCTTTCGTATCATTTTTACAAATTATCAAGCCTAGAATAGCTGGAGATAATGAATTCACAAACCAAATAACCAAAGATGCAAATAGCACGGCAAACTCATTCATTCCAATGCCTGTTAAAACAAATAACGCAACTGATTCTCGCACTCCAATCTTCCCGAAAAACATAGATGGAATTAACATTGTGAGGAGATAAACCTGCCAAATTGCCATAATTGAATCAATGCCTATATCTTCACCGAAGGATATAAGTACTAACGAGAATTGTAAGGTAAAGACTAAGAACCTCAATAAACTTAATCCTAAAATCTTACTTCTAAAAGTTCTATTCTTTTTAAGACGATCTCTAAAATCAAGAAAGTATGACTTCTTTTTAAATCGACTCAAAAAATTATCAATGAAGAAATAAAGTAAATAGGCAACAACGAGTCCAGAACCTAGAAAAACAAGTAAAGTTTTAGAAGGTTCGATCGAATAAACCTCACCTACAAATAGAATAGCAAACCATCCAAACGTTAAACTTGCTAAGAACTGTGCATAATTAGAAAGTAGTGTAAAAAGAATAATCGGAATACGATATATGCGTTCAAAGTAATAGAATCGACCAATGAAATTCCCAACCATGTTTGGTGTAAGCATTCCTGTTACTACACCGGCAAAAAATGATTGTCGAATTACCTTACCTTTTTCTTTCGGAGCTACCAGTCTTAACGTAGTCTTCCATTTATAATATGCGAGCCAAATATTGGGAAACACAAATAAAACTGCGACAACCAAGGATATTGGATTTGAGATTTTGAAATTATCCCAAGAAGAAGCTTCGAATTGTGATACTTGCCAATAAACTAAAAAGAGTACACCAATAAAAAGAATCAGCTTCGCTAAATTGAATATGTTCTTTCTATTTTGTTTAGTTTTAAGCAAACGAATGTATTTTAATGGTTGAAGATAAAATAATTCTCGGAATTGACCCAGGTACTACAGTAATGGGATACGGTATTATTCATTTGAAAAAAAATCAAATGACGATGCTCAACTTTGGTATTATTCAACTGTCAAAACTTCCTACCCATCCAGATAAATTAAAACGTATTTACGATCGTTTAGATGGGATAATGAAAGAATACAAACCTGATGAAATGGCGATTGAAGCACCTTTCTTTGGCAAAAATGTTCAATCCATGTTAAAATTAGGGAGAGCACAAGGAGTTTCTATTGCCGCAGCATTAGCAAACAACATTCCTTTTGAAGAATACACGCCAAGAAGAATTAAGCAATCAATCACCGGGTCTGGAGCAGCCTCAAAAGAGCAGGTTGCAACCATGTTACAAAACATGCTTGGATTCAAAGAGATGCCGAAATATCTAGATGCTACCGATGGATTGGCAGTAGCAGTGTGTCATCATTTCTCGAAAGGAATTGGAGAACACAATAAATCCAAAAATTCCAGTTGGGGCGCATTTATTAAGAATAATCCTGGAAGAGATGTGAGTAAGTAGGTACTCAATTTTAAATTGCTGTTATTGCCTCGTCGATTGCATCCCAAAGTTCGATTCTTTTTTGCAACGATTCTTTCGCAACAACTAATACTTCATTCCATTTTAGATTATCATCACCGCATAATTCGGAAACTAATTTTAAGGACAGTGGTCCATGTTCATCTCCGTCCAATTCAATGTGTCGTTCCAAGTAATAATTCAACTTGTTGTAAAGCACATTTTCGGAATCAGCATTCTTCAAAATCTCAATAAACATGTCTGGAATAACATCTTCTCTACCGAAAGTAAAAGCACTAGCAACTTTATGAACCTGTCCACTTAAAATGGTTTCAAACGAATAATTGACAAAGCCCGTCACCCGAGAATCTAGCTGCAACATTTCAAGTGCATCTTTAACCTCTACTCCATTCTTCAGGTGATTTACGAATGTTTCAATGTTTGATGTTTCTGCCCCCGCTTGAATCATCGCTTCCAAATACATTTCATAATGACTTTTTGCCTCCCCTAATTCATTTATATCACTTTCTTCACCATGTACAATCTCATTAATGAATCGTGCTAAAACAGGATGCTTCGAAGGGACCCATGGTACACTAACAGTGGTCAATTCTCTCTGTAAAAACTTTATAAGTGACATGAAATCCCATACGGCGAATACATGGTTCTCCATAAAGCATTGGATATCTTTAATAGATTTTAAACTTGAATACAATTTATGATTCTGCAATTCCCCGCGTAACGGTAAAATCTCTTTTTCTATCTGCCTAATTCGTTCCATTCTAATTTATTTGACAAACCTTAAAGAATTCAATCTTATTTTGTTCTACTCTTTTCATACAAACTAGAAGCAATCATTGCAGCAATTAAGAAGAACATGGAAAGAATACCTTTGTATTCATCTGTATTATTCTCCCAGCTTAAGTCAGAAAAGTCAACATAAAACATGCGATAAATAATAAAACCAATGGCGACAATCGTCAAACCAATTCTAAACTTGCTCATATTACTTTAAACTGTCTTTAACCTCTGTTGTAAGTTGTCCCTGTTCCTTATTTAGGCCATCAAGGATTTCATCATAGATGCCTTTCATCACATCTTGGCGCGATCCGTAATACTCTAAAGATGCTTCAAATTGATCCTTTGTGATATTGAACGTTCCTAACAATGAATCGCCAGAATTAATCATCACTTTATTATATTGCGCTACAGAAGGATACTTACCTTGGATATACGACTCTAGTTTGATTAGTTCTCCCATGGCTTCAACCATTTGATCACGTGGAATCAAATTATCTGGTTCTGGTTTTCGTTTAATCCCATCTGAACAAGAAGCAAAAAAGAAAACAAGCGCTATGATTGAAATGATTTTCATTACCTGTTAAACTTCATTCGTTGACCAGTTGAACCTTCCACAATTTGACCATTGTTGTATACTAGGTTGCCGTTTACATACGTTGAATGAATTGAATTATCGAAGGTTTCACCTTCCAATGGCGACCATCCACATTTGTACAAGATATTCGCCTTTGTTACTTCATATTTTTTCTTTGGCTCAACAATGACGATATCAGCGTAATACCCTTCACGAATATACCCTCTATCTTCAATTCTAAACAAAATTGCTGGAGCATGTGCCATTTTTTCGACGACACGTTCTATTGTAATCTTTCCTTCATTCGCTTTTTGCAACATAGCTATTAAAGCTTGCTGAACCAACGGTCCACCAGAAGGAGCAGTTAAGTATTTATTATTTTTCTCTTCAAGTGTGTGAGGAGCATGATCTGTTGCAACAACATCTAAACGATCGTCTAACAAGGCTTTCCACAATCCGTCTCGGTCAGCAGCCGTTTTCACTGAAGGATTCCACTTAATCAAGCTTCCCTTAGAATCATATTGACTATCGTCGAACCATAAGTGGTGGATACACACTTCTGACGTAATCTTCTTTTCAGCAAGAGGAATATCATTTCTAAAAAGAGCCGTCTCTTTCGCTGTACTGATGTGAAAAATATGCAATCTACTTCCATGTTTCTTAGCGAGTTCGGCTGCAGCTGATGAACTCAAATAACATGCTTCTTCACTTCGAATAATTGGGTGCATCCCCATAGGAATATCTTCTCCGTATTGTTCTTTGGCTTTCTCAAGATTAGCACGAATCGTTCCTTCATCTTCACAATGCGTTATCAATTGATGATCCAATTGAAAGATTCCGTCTAGTGTGTTCTCAGCATCCACTAACATGTTCCCTGTAGAAGATCCCATGAAAATTTTAATTCCGGCGACATCCGTTTTGCTGACTTTTTTCAACTCTTCCAAGTTATCATTTGTCGCCCCCATATTGAAACTATAGTTCGCTATAGAAACCTGGCTAGCACGTTGATATTTCTTTTCTAACTCTTCTATGGTAGTTGCGGCAGGCTTTGTATTTGGTTGCTCCATGTATGAAGTAATACCACCTGCTACTGCAGCTCTTGATTCTGTTTGAATATTTCCTTTGTGAGTTAATCCCGGCTCTCTAAAATGCACTTGATCATCGATGCAACCTGGAAGGATTAATTTACCATCAAGTTCAACAACCTCCCAATTATTATCTGGAGTGATGTCCTTTGCGATTTTATCAATTCGTCCGTTCTTGATAAGAACATCCTGCGCTATTTGCTGTCCCTCATTGACAACAATTCCTCCTTTCAATAAGATTGTTTTACTCATAAATCCATTCCTCGCATTTTCCAAACTCCGAAAAACGCTTCTTTAAAAATTCCGGTACTCATTTTAGACTCTCCAAAAACACGATCTATAAACGTGATTGGGACTTCTGTAATTTTAAAACCATGCTTTTTGGCTGCATACTTCATACAAATTTGAAATGCATAGCCCTTGAAAGTGACACCATCAAGGTTGATCTTTTCTAGCACTTCCCTACGATAACATTTAAATCCTGCTGTGGTATCCTTAATTCCGATCCATAAAATCAATCGAACATAAACACTTGCAAAATATGACATTAAAATTCGTTTCATTGGCCAATTTGTGACCTTTCCACCACGTACGTATCTTGAACCAATACTTAAATCAGCACCATCAACACAAGCTTTATAGAGGCGAATTAAATCATCAGGATTGTGCGAAAAATCACAATCCATTTCGAATATAAAATCATACCCAGCATTTGTAGACCATTTAAATCCATGGATGTATGCTGTTCCAAGTCCTAATTTACCTGTTCTAACCTCTAAATGAATTCTTCCAGGAAACTCTTTTTGTAAATCACGAATGATGTCTGCTGTGCCGTCTGGTGAAGAATCATCCACAAATAACAAATGAAAATCCTTTTCCAAGGACATCACTTTGCGAACCATTTTCTCAACGTTCTCGCTTTCGTTAAATGTTGGTATAATTACTACTGAATCTGACACATGGTTATTTTAAACTCACGCTAAAATAACTATTATTCACCAATCACATAATACTGAAAGCTAAATCAGAGCAATCTTTTATCTTTACATTAACGTTTTTTGTAAATCATTGAGAGTTATTGCCGTTTTCTTGTTTTTTATAACACCTATCGTATTGATTGGTCAGATTTCTCACAACATAGAATTGTTAGACAATTGGAGGAATGACACCTTGACTGCAAACTCATCTAAGGTCCGCTACAACGATTGTTGGGGAATTCAAATTAACGGACAAGAATACGCGTTAGCAGGTTCAACTGAAGGCACACACTTTTTCAAAATAACCGATAAGAATTCACTTGAGCACCTTGATTTCATCGCAGGACACTTCAATCATATGTCAGTGGTGCATCGAGACATCAAAACATATCGAAATTATGTCTATGCTGTTTGTGATGAAGGAGAAAGTAGTCTTCAGATAATGGATTTATCCCATTTACCTGACTCAGTCCATTTAGTAGCAAACAATGACACCTCCTTTGCCAGAGTGCATAACATTTACATCGATTCTGTAAATGCATTGCTATATGCGGGAAGTGTTACTCAGAAAATTAATGGGATGCTTCAACCCGCAATACCTATGCAAGTCTTTTCTTTGGCTAATCCAGAAGAGCCAACATTAATTTATACTGGACCAAACGACATCAATGAAGTACATGATATGTACGTCAGAAATAACATAGCTTATTTGAATTGTGGCTTTGATGGATTACGCGTTTATGATTTCACCAATCCTTCTAGTCCTGTTTTCAAACAAAATGTCAACGTTTATCAAGACCAAGGCTATAATCATCAAGGCTGGTTAACACCTGACGGTAAAACCTATGTTTTTGCAGATGAAACAGGCGGAAAACAAATAAAAAAATGTGATGTTGCAACAGACCATACCGTGACGATTAAATCCAAATTTGGAACGAATCACGAAAACAATAGCGTGCCACACAACATAATGCTGAGCAATGAGTTTGCTTATGTAGCCTATTATAACGAGGGACTCAGAATTTTCGATTTACGCACCAATATACCTGAAGAAATTGCATTTTACGACACCTACACGGACGATTCTTTTTTTAATATGCAGGGAGCTTGGGGAGTTTACACAGAATTACCTTCAGGTAGAATTCTAGTTTCAGACCGACATAATGGATTGTTTTTATTCGAATTCAGGGAAGATATATTTCTAAATAGCAATCAAGACGAACTTGTTATTTACCCGAACCCAAGTACGACCGCAGATGGATTCACGATAGTTATGGACAATCAAGATATCACAACGTTTGATGTATCCCTATATGACTTGAATGGTAAAAAAATCTTTGAACAAGCTGTAAATAATCAAACCTATATAGAAATCAATCCAAATGTTGCTTCAGGTATTTATCACCTCAGAGTAGAATACATTAATTATAGTGATGATCTAATTAGACTTCAGAAAAAGCTAATTATAAAGTAAACAATGGGTCTACACAATCTCTAATCAAATCCATTTCATACCCTTTTGAAGACAA
>JBFHHS010000130.1:0-7755 GCA_041596895.1 Crocinitomicaceae bacterium
AAAAGAAAGTACGAAAATCACAGGATGATCTATTCATCAACTTATAAAAAAAGCCATCAGAAATCTGATGGCTTTTTTTGATCTCCAAAAATTGCAACTACTCAATTTTGGATTCAACCTCTCCTTTCTTTAAATCGAACCACTCTACTTTTCTCGAGAAATACATAGTCACTGCAAGAATTAAGAACACACCTAGACTTCCAAATAAAAGAGCATAATCTTGCATTTGAATGATTATAAAGATAAAGCCATAGAGTATCGTGAGAATCGAAGCCGTCATAGCGGCAAGTCCCCATGATTTTAAAATCGATCTACAATAGAGAAAAATCAATGAAATGGTCATCCCAGCCGCTAATAAATAAGCCAAGTCGAAATACATTTGCTCGCTAAACGCCAACATTAGTATGTAAAAAAGAATCAAGGCAATCCCAACTAATATATATTGTATAGGATGAATTAATATGCGATTCAATATCTCCACAAAGAAGAAAACCAAATACGTCAATACAATAAATAAAATTGCATACTTCGCAACACGCATCGACTTTTGATAGACATCCACAGGCAAACGCATATTCACTCCAAAACGAGACCCATTAATGTGATGTTTTGCTCCCACCCAACTTTGAGGGTAATTGCGATTCAAATGCAAAACTTTCCAATTAGCCGTAAAACCTTTTTCATCAATATGTCTTTTCGTAGGTAAGAAATTCCCGTCAAAACTCGGCTCTTTCCATGGAGAAGTCAAATCAACGTTTGTTACTTTACCGATTGGAGCAAACATCAATTGTTCAGACCCATTCAACTTCAAGTTGAAATTGAAATCCATTTGCTTAGGCACTTCCTTCAGCGGATAACGAATATGTAAGCCCGAAGAGACGATATCATCTGAGAGCAATCCCGGATTGCACATCACAGTAGAATCGTTCATATTAATTTTCACTTGATCCGTAACACCTTTTAAATCAGCTATACCGATTGTGACAAAAGCTTTATTGAGTTCAAGCTCATCCTCATTGATTCCATGATCCTCAAAACGATATGAATCGAAATGACCGTTAACCTTCAGATCTGAGCTGTAAACAACAACTTCAAACAAGCCACGTTTACGTTTCTCAGGAGTAACCTGCCCTTGTATGTTTAATTCTTCAGGAAGAATATGATAGTAATAACGTTCTTTCGCATCACGATATGTTCCATCAGCATTCTTCACTTGCTTTGTAACAACATAGGGAATGGTTAAAACGGGTCCTGTGATTGATTGACTCTCTGCATGTTTTGAACTAACCTCAAAAACAGCTTCATCTTGTCGAAGCATTCGCTCATGAATGAGGTTCTGAACCATCACTGCAGGGATTAATAGAATTAAAATGAGGACGAAGATCATCCCCATCTTGAAAAAGACATTTTGGAATAGGGTTTTCATAGAATTGGTTTTTTGATTTTAAGGAAAACGCAATTATTTCATTTACATTTCATTAGAATCATTCATTTAACTTGTATTAACATTAGACTTAAATAATGAGAAAATACTTGTTTCATTGGTAACATTGATTTCATACAAAAAAACGCTGTCTCCCACTAGATTTGCAGAAAAAACAAGAAATGACAATTAAAACATCTCCAATTCTTATAGCCTTTTTTTCTCTAATATTAATTTCCAGTTGTTCGGAAAAAAGTGAATTTACAGGTTCAAAACAAGTACTTATTTCTGGTTCAGATTCTGAAGCATTGATTTCAAGAGCATTAATAGAAGCTTACAAAGAACAAAACGGTCACAATTCCGCGATTAATTTAATATCAACAGGAACATCTCAAGGTATTTCCGACTTTATAAATGGAGAATGTCAAGTTGCGAATGCTTCTAGACCAATGAACTTCAATGAACGACGCCAAGCAAAAGCCAACGGAATCAATCCTGTAGAGGTAATCATTGCATACGATGCTGTTGGAATAATAACCAACCCTAGACTAGGAGTTGATAGTTTATCCATTGATGAAATTCGTTTAATTTATACCGGGAAAATAAAAAACTGGAAAAGTGTAGGAGGACCCGATTTAGAAATTCAATGTTACGGAAGAGCTCAAGGTTCTGGTACCCGAGAATATATTGAAACACATGTGCTTCATTCAACTTCAATGCCAACAACAATTTCAATGACTTTTACAGAAGAAATTATAGAAGCAGTTGAAAACAACTTAAACGCTATTGGCTATGTTGGGGTTGGATATATTATGGAAGATGAAGGTAAACCACTCACAAGCATTTGGCCGATGAATATCTATTCAGAAGATTTTCCAGCAACATCCCCATGGGAGAAATACAAGATTCAACAAGGGAAATACCCACTTTGTAGATACTTATTACAGTATTTTAATGGTTTCCCAGAAGGAGAAAGTATGGATTTCCTACAATTTGAACTATCATCAAAAGGTCAAAAAATTATTAACACTACCGGTTATTTTAGCTTAACGGAAGAACAAAAAACGCTGAATTTGCAAAATGGCATTCTTTGCTTTGCGGATTCTATTCCACAAAAAAATAGCACCTACAAATAATGGAGGTGCTATGCTTCGAGGATCAACTCTTTACACTACTATTTTATTAACGGCAATCGAATAGAATAAACCGAATCTGCACTTCTCATTTTTAGGATATAAATTCCATTTTCATTATTTGAAATATCCAATAAGAGTCCTTTTTGTTCTGTAAAATCAAAACCGACCGTTTTTCCTTCCATATTTATCAAAGTAATTTCTTCTGGAGAATCAATTCCATTTATCTCGAACACACCATTCCCAAAAGACTTTAACGCGTAGTCGTTTGAATATTCATTCAATCCTGCCGTAGTAATTACAATATCGTATTGAACCGAATCGATATCACAAGGACTCTCAGCAATTAACGTTACTGTATACGTATCATTTGAAAAGTATGTCACGGATGGATTTTCATCCTGGCTTGATCCAGCATTTCCAAAGTCCCACGAATATGCAGTTGCATCTGAACTTAAGTTTGTGAAATCCACTGTTCCATCAGTAATTGTATAGGAAAAATCAGCTTGTGTATATTCCGACATAGGATGTAAGTTCCATTGATCCAAACTATCCAAAACTGCTACAGCTGCTGCATTTTGAAGATCTGCGGCCACTTGTGCAGAAAGCGAACCAATGAAAGGTGCACCCACAGGGCTTTTTCTAAAAACAGATGCATAAAACGTACATGCTGCTAAATAAGAACCTTCGTAACTTGGGTGTGAACCATCACCAGTGTACAACCCGATTGTAGGATGATTGTCACGCACATATTTCCATGCTACTCCAACAGGACTAACTGAACCATTCACAGAATCAGCCATTCTCAAATAAGCGCTTCGCAATCGAGCATTCATTCCTTCAAACGTAGAAATTGGTCCCCATTGTGGATCTCCATTTTCTCGCCCCCATGTCATAAACATCATCACTTCAGAGCAATAATTATTAGCATAAACACTATCGGCCAATTGAATCGCATATGGAATCGTATTGGCATCAACTTGTGCGTCTGGAAATGATGGTTCCTGACTTTGCGCCTGAAGTACTACATAATCCCAGGGTTGACTATTAATTTTTGTATATACAGCTGCATTTGCCGTATGAGCTTCCAAAGTAGACCCCCCCGCAGTTTGTGAGTCGAATTGAACATGATCCCCCAACGATGTAGATAAATCCCCTAGCATATTAGGTAAATCATTTACATACGTGTAACTATTCCCAATAAACAGGACGGTTGCAGTATCTTGAGCATTCACTTGAGTTAGGCCGATGAATAAAAAAACGGCAGAGAGTATTCTTTGAAACATTTTCAATATTTTTTAGTTGTTTAGACACAAGACTGCTAACTTTAGATTCAGTTGCTTCGTCTAATTGTTATAAAAGCACCCAATATTGAAATGCTAAAACACATATGAGGATTGATTTACGTATTCCAGTTATCGTTACTACACTGTTATTCAGTATAGTAAGTGCAAGTTATGCACAATTTGGATTTGAATATGATGACACAATTATTGTAAAAAGGGGAGCGGATACCTTAGACAACCCTTGGGGTGGCGGTTTGAATTATGCTCAGTTCTCTGATTTCGATTATGATTTTGATGGCGACATGGATTTGTTTGTCTTTGATCGAAGCAAAAACAACATTCGCGTATTTACCCAAGAAACGGATGGTGGGTTACACTATGAACTGGCTTACAACTCGAAGAATAAATTCCCTGCTGACATTCGTTACCGCGCCACCATGGTAGATTATGACAATGACGGTAGGAAAGACTTATTCACACAAGGAACAGGTGGTCTAACCGTTTATCGCAATGTTGGAAGTGTTGGAACTGGACTTCAATGGGAGTTAGTCGAAGATTTAATCTATTCTCAATACACCAATAATTTTAGTAATCTAATTATTAATTCAAGCGACATTCCGGCCATTGTAGATGTAGATGGTGATTCCGACATTGACATCTTAACATTTCATCAAGGAGGTACAAACTTAGAATATCATCAAAATCAAAGTATGGAACTTTATGGGATTCCAGATTCATTGACCTTTGTTTTAAAAAACCAATGCTGGGGAAAATTCTCTGAAGACATCAATACCAATTCGTTATTTTTGAATGATCCAAATTACCCTTGCCAAGGTGGTGATATTACCAATCCGGAATTTACCAATGATGCTTCAGAAAAAGCAGTGAGACATGCCGGATCGACTATACTCGCATTCGATTATAACAACTCGGGAGTTTTAGATTTAGTTCTAGGTGATGTTGCTTTTACCAATATGAATTTATTAATCAATGGAGGGACTACCGTTAACAGTGATTCACCAATGATTTCAGTTGACAGTTCTTTCCCTTCAAACACAACTCCAGTTGACATTCAACTGTTTCCTGCAGCTTATTTAGTAGATGTAGATTTTGATTTAGTAAAAGATTTAATCGTCTGTCCAAATGCAAAGAACGTTTCCCTTAATGAAAGTAGTGTTTACTTATACAGGAATGTTGGAACCAATTCAAATCCAACGTTTGTATTTATTTCGGACAACTTTCTACAAGATCAAATGATTGAGCATGGGACCGGTTCTATTCCGACATTTACAGATATCAACCAGGATGGATTGGAAGATTTAATTGTGGGTAATTTCTATCGTTACAAACCTATTTTGGATAAAGAAAGTACCCTGGCGTATTATCAAAACACAGGAACTTCAACCCATCCTGTTTTTACCTATGTTGATTATGATTATTTAAATTTAAGTACCGCAAATTATGGATTACGTTCGGTTCCTGCTTTTGGTGATATTGATGGTGATAATGATGATGATTTAATTCTAGGAACTGAAATAGGAACATTAGTTTACTTCGAAAACACAGGCACAGGTGCTGGAGCCGTTTATGGAAGTGGTTCAATCAACTTTCAAGACAACACTGGTACAACGATAAATGTGTTAGCATATGCTCACCCTCAGTTATTCGATCTAAATAACGATGGACTGCTGGATTTGATTATTGGCAACAAAAATGGTGAGATTTTCTATTACGAAAATGTTGGAACGCCTACTGCTCCATCCTTTCAACTTGTTAACTCCATGCTTGGAAATATAGACATCAATCCAACCTTGCCAGACGGTTATGCCGCTCCACATTTCTTTCGCTTAAATGGAGAAACACATGTTTTTATTGGTGGAATCAATGGGAATTTGAATTATTACAATAACATTGATGGAAATTTAAGTCCAGGGCAAAGTTTTGATCTTGTCTCAGACTCCTATTTAAATATTGACGTAGAAAGTTATAGCTCCTTTGCGGTAAATGATATCAATCAGGACGGAAATTTAAATCTCTTTGTAGGTCAAGACTTGGGAGGATTA
Source organism: Crocinitomicaceae bacterium (assembly GCA_041596895.1). Taxonomy (GTDB): domain Bacteria; phylum Bacteroidota; class Bacteroidia; order Flavobacteriales_D; family Crocinitomicaceae; genus UBA4466. The sequence continues at coordinate 5,906 of JBFHHS010000130.1, forward strand.
TTTCACTTTGAAGCAAACCCAAACAGTAACGCTTCACTTTTTGAAAAAGAACAACAATACTTAGTTGCTTTGTATCCAAATCCAGCGAATGAACACGTAACAATCGTTTTTGATAATGTTCAAGGAAGCGAATATGTTATACGCAACATGAATGGTCAAGTGATGATGCAAGCTCCGATCACATCTTCAAAAACACAACTCGACATCAACACGCTATCAAAAGGGGTTTATTTTGTGCAGATTCTGCTCGAAAATGGCGATGTAGTTACGAAGAAGCTTGTAAAACACTAAAGCTTTAGCACTTTTTCATAATAACGAGGAAAAGAATATTGAGGTTCATTTGAATATATTCCAAATAAAGTAGAACCACTTCCTGTCATTGAAGCATATTCTGCTCCTTCTTTATAAAGTTTATTCTTTATCGGTTCAATTTCTGGATGATTTCGAAATGCAGTAGATTCAAAACTGTTTGTTAAATCCAACTTCCACGTTTCGATGGGTTGTTGTAAAACGTTTGCTACTGGTTTTGCATGCGCGAATTCAATATTTGCGTACGCTTCTTTTGTTCCGATGTGTATTCCAGGATTGACAATTTTTAAATACTTCCCTTTCAGTGAAAAATCAATAGGCTCTAGGATTTCTCCTCTCCCTTTCGCAATTTGAACAGAATGCTCAACAAACAAGGGGCAATCGCTGCCCAATTCTCCGGCTAATTTTCGCATTTCATCATTGGAAAGATTCAATTCAAACAATGAATTTAATTCTAAGATTACGTACGTTGCATCCGCTGAACCACCACCTAACCCCGCTCCCATTGGGATCGATTTCAATAAATGCATGTAAACATTTCCAATAGAAAACCGTTCTTGCATCAAACGAAATGCTTTAACAACAAGGTTATCTTCTTGCTCAGAATCAACGGTTAAGCCAGTCTGTACAAATTTAAATGTGTCATTCTTTAGAATCTCCAACGAATCAAAAAGTGGAATTTGATACATACACGATTCAATTTCATGGTACCCATCTTCACGCTTGTGTAACACGTTCAGTCCCAAATTGATCTTTGCTGGAGGAAATAATATCATAATACAAAGTTAGAACAACTAAACAATTTTTGTAACTTTCGCCCTCCAATTACAAGATAATATGGCTACTTATTTAGATTTTGAAGAACCGTTAAAAGAATTAGAAGACCAAATTGCTCAAACCAAAGAAATTGGTGAGAACACTGAAGTCGATATGACGGATAAGATAGGAGAACTTGAGAAAAAGTTAAAATCGAAGACGAAAGAGATTTTTTCTGGATTAACTCCATGGCAACGTGTGCAATTGTCACGTCACCCAGACCGTCCGTACACAATGGAATATATTGGTGGAATTACCGATGGTGCTTTTCAAGAGTTACACGGAGACCGCAATGTAAAAGACGATAAAGCCATGGTTGGTGGATTCGGATTACTTGATGGTGAAACGGTAATGTTCATTGGACAGCAAAAAGGTGTGAACACGAAAATGCGTCAGTTTAGAAATTTCGGAATGCCAAATCCAGAAGGATACAGAAAGGCACTTCGATTGATGAAAATGGCTGAAAAGTTCAATAAACCTATTGTAACATTCATTGATACTCCAGGTGCATTTCCAGGATTGGAAGCTGAGGAAAGAGGTCAAGGAGAAGCTATCGCAAGAAACATCTACGAAATGATGCGTTTGAAAGTTCCGGTAATCTGTGTGATTATTGGTGAAGGTGCATCTGGTGGAGCTTTAGGAATAGGTGTTGGTGATAAAGTGGTTATGATGGAAAACACATGGTATTCTGTTATTTCTCCTGAGTCTTGTTCATCTATTTTATG
>JBFHHS010000131.1:0-7715 GCA_041596895.1 Crocinitomicaceae bacterium
ACCAATTTTCGCCATTATTTGTTGTATTTATTACCCCACAATTGTGATGTTTTAACTGTCAATTCTTGTTCTTTGGCACTACTACCAGGTGTTATAAAGTTAGTTCCTTTAATTTCATCAGGCAAAAACTCTTGTTCTGCAAAATTACCAGGGAAATCGTGCGAATATTTATATCCTTCTCCATATCCCAATTCTTTCATCAACTTGGTTGGTGCATTTCTAAGGGGGAGTGGGACACCTAAATTCCCAGTTTCTTTTACTAATTGTTGTGCACGATTGATCGCCATGTATGAAGCGTTTCCTTTTGGGGAAGTTGCTAAGTATATAGTACACTGACTTAGAATTAATCGAGCTTCCGGCCAACCTACAGCTTGAACAGCCTGAAAACAATTGTTTGCCATAAGCAGTGCGTTAGGATTTGCTAGTCCAATATCTTCCGAAGCTGAAATTAATAACCTCCGTGCGATAAACTTTGGATCTTCACCGCCTTCAACCATGCGCGCAAGCCAGTAAACTGCAGCGTTTGGGTCGCTTCCGCGAATTGATTTGATAAATGCAGAAATGATATCGTAATGTTGTTCACCATCCTTGTCATACGACATCACGGATTGCTGTGCAGACGCCCTAACAAGTTCATCCGTGATTACGATTGGTCCAGATTTTATTGTCCCGACTATAATCTCAAAAACGTTCAGTAGCTTGCGTGCGTCACCACCAGAGATGGCAAGTAAAGCATTCGTTTCCTTTAACTCAATATTTTTCGTTTGCAATACTTTATCTTCAGTAATTGCTTTAAGTAAAATTTGCGATAATGATTCTTTCGAATGATCTTTTAGTGTGTACACCTGACAACGACTCAATAGAGCGGAAATCACTTCAAATGAAGGATTTTCTGTTGTAGCTCCAATCAGGGTGACAATGCCTTTTTCAACCGCTCCGAGTAAAGAATCTTGCTGTGCTTTGGAGAAACGGTGAATTTCATCAATGAATAAAATGGTTCCTGATTGCTGAAACATTCCAGCATTTTCAACCTTTTGGATAACTTCTCTTACGTCTTTGACTCCAGAAGAAATGGCAGATAAGGTGTGAAAAGGACGGTCTAAGTGTTTCGCGATTAAATGAGCTAAGGTAGTTTTACCAACACCAGGTGGTCCCCAAAAAATCATCGATGGAATTAGTCCAGAGTCTAATGCGCGACGCAATGATGCACCATCCTTTAATAGATGATCTTGTCCTTTATACTCATCAAGAGTAGTTGGGCGCATTCGTTCGGCTAAAGGTGCTAATACACTCATTGAATCAATTGAATTGAACTATAAAAATAAGAATAAACTATAGGGTAAAAAAGAAACTCTTAATTGTCTGATGGATTTTGAGGGAATTGCGACATTACTTTATATTTTCCTCCAAGTTTTTCCATTGTTTCCGTCCAGATGTCATCATGACTTGTATCTAGAATTTCTTCCTTTGGAATATTGTTCAGTACGATCCATGATTTATTTTTTATTTCTGCTTCTAATTGTCCTTTTTCCCATCCAGAATAACCAACGAAAAAGCGAATTTGCTTTGATTTGTCAGGATTGATTAATAGAATTTCTTTGACTTTACTAAAGTCACCGCCTATAAACAAGCCTTTTGAAATGGGCAAGGCATTTGGGATTTCATCTCCAAGGGAATGGATGTAAAATAGATTTGAGATATCAACAGGACCGCCAATACTTATTTCTGTGTTAATAGTAGGGAAGTCTTCTACGAAATCACCAATTTGATTTTCAATATATTTATTCAAGATAAAACCAAAGCATCCATCTTCATTAAAATCACAAATAAATATCATCGAACGAGAAAAATAATCGTCGTTACCAAAAGGTTCCGATAACAAAATACTACCGGATTGCAAAGGGGCTTTATTTTCGAAATTAAAATCTATCAAGGCTTATAAAAATGCAGGTGGTTTACGTAATTCTAATTTTGCATCCGTGAATAATTTAGATGTTGATCGCACACTAAATAAGAAGCTTTTATTTCCTCCAATTGGAGTCCAGTTAAATGCTAGTGCCCAACAATGCATGTCACGTGTTAAAGCGAATCTAGCATTTGTAATATCTTTTGTTTTCAGATCGAAGTTAATCGCAGTAACTAGTTTCCAACGTTTAGTGAAGCTTACATCACCATTTAACATTAGCGTTTGCACTTGTGTCCACTTATCAGGTGTTGTAGTTGATCTAGATTGATTTGCATTGATTTGATAAACATGTGATAAAGAAACTTTCCATGGGATTTCAAAACTAACTACCCGTTCTGGATGTAACAGAAAATATTCATAATCGGAATTCCAGTTGGTTGCTACCGCACCAACGTTGTCATTTAGTTTTGATCTACTTTCTTTGGAGGTGAATGTGATAGAGGTAGAGAGGTTGTTTGATATAAATCGACCAAGAACGCCATTTGTTGTGGATGCATATTTCCCAAGTTTGACGCCAGTAGAATCTACCCATCCATACGGCGAAAAACTGGAGTTGGCAACAAAGTTCAACCATGTAACAGGATTAATTCTCATGCTGACCTTGATATCGGATAGGTTCATGGAGTCTTTAGAGAAATCGTAGCTACCAGTAATGGCTAAGGCATCGATAATTCTAGTTTTTTTAAACCCAGTGATTGTGTCTTTGTCTGATTTGCGTTTTAATTCAAAGGTATTATTGAAACCAAAACGTAACAGTGCTTGATCTTTTCCTGTGTTTGCGGAAGAGGAATAAAGGCTTCGTTCATATGGAGAGTAGGTTACAGGCGCCATGTCAACTCCAATTGAGTCCGTAATGTTGTATGCTAAATTAGGGATGTAGGAAAAAGTAAAAGAGGGTGTAAGCACATGGCGCAATAAGGGTTCTTTTTTGCCTATGAATTTATAATAACTAAAAAGAGTCGTGGTTAATTGTGTGTTCATAGATACAGTGTGACTCATTCCATATCGAGCCACTGTGTCAATTGCAGTATTATTTTCTAACGGATCGTAACTTTTCTCAATTTGTTGGAAATTAATTTTATTGCTGTAATTAACACTCGGAGTCAACTTCCATGTGTTATTAAATAAGCCTGCAGTAGTTTGGATTGAGGCAGATTGACTAATTCCATTCATGAATTGATCTGAAATTCTATTATAATCAAAGTCGTCCAGTAATGAATCTCCGAATAACGTTCTGTTTTGACCTTCAAAACTATAGGTAACACCTAAGCGGGATACAATTTGTGCCCATGCACCATTACCAGAAACCAAATTCTTAAAAGGAAATACCCTCGAAACATTCACGTTAACAATTGGTGCGGTAAGCGAAATGTTTTGTGAAATACCATTTTGACGAAGTGAGATTTTTGCACCCGAAACAACAGGTTTACTTGGAAAAGAGCGTGTAATATTAATGTCGGAATTGAATGAATTTTGAAAATAATCATCCGTCGATAAATCTAAGTCTGTTTTTGAGTTATTATCAGAAATAAAATTGACGTTAGAAGTGAATTTCCAATAAGGACTCGATTTAGGATTTTTATTGTGTATCCAAGTCAAGTTCATTCTATTGTTATTGATGTTGGAAGGGAATCCGGATTTCAATTGTTGAAATCCAAGTTCAAATTTCCCGGCATATTTATAGCGTTTAGCGTAATCTGTCTGGTTTCTAATTCCCCAACTTCCTCTACTGTATAAAGTTCCGTAAAAAGTTGTTTGAAGTCGATCATTAATTGGAATGTAATACCCTAAATCTTTAAGCCCAAACCCATAAGCAGATAATAGTTCAATTTCTGGGAAGATCAGTCCTTTTGATTTTTCTTCAACCTGAGGAATAACGCTGAAAGGTAATCCCAGCGGTGTAGGAACACCTTTTACCCATAAATTCATTGGACCTGAAACAATCCGTTTTTCGGGGATCATTACAGCTTTTGAGAGTTGAAAATGATAATGTGGTTCTTCAAGATCACAAGTGGTAAATCGGCCTTTCTTAAAATGAACTTGTTCATTCGAATGTCGTTTTGCAATCTCCATATAGAGGAAATTCTCATCTTGTTGAATCGCTACTTCTTCAATATATCCTTTTTCTGTAGTGAAATTATAACGAATGCTTGAAGCGGTCATTTCTTCACTTCCATCTGAAAACTTAGGGAGTTGAATGCGATTCGAATCTTTATCATAAAGGTGTGTAGCATAGACTTCATTCTTGTTTAAATCGATTAGAATGTAGCCAGCATCAATTTTAATCTCGCCATTATCAACCTTTGCATTATTATAAAGGTGTATTTGTTTTTTTCTTAAATCGGAATAAATCGAATCAGAAGCACTATAGAAAATAGGCTTATCTACGGCAGACTCATTGAGAACTAGTGTATCCCGTATTTGATTAAACGCATGCTGCGGTAACAACATTGTTAACAATGTAAGGGTTATAACTAGAAGAATGGAATGCTTTTTGAACACCAATTGTGCTTTATATTTGTTTGTATCCAACATTAACGAAGCAAAACTATTAAAATTACGTTTCAAATGGTTGAAAAAGTATACAGGAACATCAGATTTTATGCCATTTTCTTTTTGGCGACATTAATTTATAGTAATTCATTATTCGCTCAAGACGATGAAATGGACTTTGCTGCAATCAAGACTGTGGTAATAGATGCGGGACATGGAGGGAAGGATCCAGGATGTCACGGAGCATCTGCACATGAAAAGCACGTATGTCTTTCTATGGCGTTGATGTTGGGAGATATGATTAAAGAGAAATATCCATCAATAAAAGTTGTTTATACGCGTGATAAGGATGTGTTTGTTGAATTGGATGAGCGCGCGAAAATCGCAAACAGAAATAATGCGGATTTATTTATTTGTATCCATGCAAATGCAGCAAGTCCTCAAGCTTATGGGACAGAAACTTACGTTTTGGGACTACACAGGACTGAGTCTCAACAGAAGGTTGCTGAGCGAGAGAACTCAATTATACACTTAGAAGATGATGGTGGTGCAAAATATGGCGATTTCGATTTGTCACCAGATGCAATTATTGCTCGTCAGATTCAATTGAGTGTGTTTTTAGACCAATCAATTAGTTTTGCTTCAAAGTTACAAACAGAATTCAAGAGTATCGGAAGATATGATCGAGGAGTTAAACAGGCTGGGTTCTTAGTGTTATATAAAACAACTATGCCGTCTGTGTTAATCGAAACAGGATTCTTGACAAATCCAAAAGAAGAAAAATTCTTGAGCAACCCAGAAACACAACGTCTCATGGCAAACTCAATGTTTACAGCTTTTAGAAAGTATAAAAATGAATTGGAAGGGGTGGAAGAATTAATTGAGGATAAGCCAATCGTAAAACCACAACCGAATATTGAGCCGGACGAAGACAATGAAGATGTTGTTTTTCGTGTTCAAATTGAGACCTCTGAAACTAAAATACCATTAACTTCAAATAAATTTAAAGGCTATACTGTTTATGAATACGAACAAAATGGTATCTTTAAATACACTGTGGGAGCCTTTGTTAATGACATTGAGGCGGCTAGAGCGTATCGAATTCGAATGGTTGAACAAGGATATCAACATGCATTTGTTGTTGGGTTCTTGGGCGAAGAGCGAATTAATTTGCAAAAAGCTATTAAATTAGCAGAAAAATAAAGGTTTGAAGATATCTAAAGAATTAATTACTGGTGTAATCGCGATTCTAGCAATAGGATTATTGGTTGCGGGTGTAAATTTCCTGAAGGGAAATAGCTTTTTTGGTGGTGATGATATGTATTATGCATATTTTCCTAATTCAGGTCAATTGGCTCCGGCCAGTTCGGTAACCTTAAATGGTGTGAATGTTGGGAAGGTTTTGGCTGTTGATTATGTGCCAGAAAATGCTCCAGAAAAACAAGTGAAAGTTACTTTTAATATAACAGAAGATAATGTTAAGATACCTAAAGGATCACATATTGAAATTGGGTCTTTAGACTTATTTAGTAAAGGTATGCTGATTCATTTAAGTGCAGATCTTTCCAAAGGATATCACGAATCAGGCGACTTTATTGAGGGAGTTGTTGCAAGTGATATGATGGCTCAAGTTAAATCTTATGCTGATCCGATTAGTCAAAAGCTGCAAGTAATGATGAATTCAATAGACAAAATGGTTACTGGTATTAGTGCATTTTGGGATTCAACAGCAACTTCTGAAATTGAAGGAAGTTTAAAAGAGGTTAAAATTGCAATTAAACGTTTTGGTAATGCGGCCGAAGAAATTGAAGGTTTGGTTGTTTCTGAGAAAGTGAAATTAAGTCGAATTTTAGCAAATGTTGAAACGATTACATTGAACCTCAAGAAAAGTAATGAGGCTGTAAAGAAAATTGTTGGTAATGTTGAGTCAATCACAGATGATTTAGTAACTGCAGATTTTAAAGGAGTGATTGGTAACGCCAAAGAGACTTTAGCGGGTATTAACGATGTTCTCGCTGCAGCGAAATCTGGTGAAGGTACTCTAGGTAAGTTACTTGGCGATGAAACATTATATAACGAATTGGTAAAATCAAATACGGAATTACAGGACTTATTAAATGACATTCAGGTGCACCCTGAAAGATATATTCACTTCTCTGTATTGGGTACCAAAACTAAGGGTGTTCCATTGACAAATAGTGAAGAGAAAAAGTTGAAACAACTGTTAGACTCAATTCCTTAATTCATTTAACTTAAAATTGATTACATGATTTCTACGATACTGTTTTTAATATTACTTATCGGAGGGTTTGGCTTTTTTGGCTGGAACGTACTTAAAGTAAGGTCAAACATCCGGCTAGGTCGCGATGTTGAAAGAACGGATAACAAGAAAGAACGTTGGAAAACAATGTTACTTGTGGCTTTTGGACAAAAGAAAATGTTCACTCGACCAATTCCAGCATTATTACACTTTGCCATTTATGCTGCTTTCGTTATTACGCAAATTGAATTAATTGAAATTATCGTTGATGGTGTTTTTGGAACTCATAGATTCTTTCATGAATCGTTAGGAGGTTTCTATACTTTCATCATTAGTTTTATTGAAATTCTTTCTGTACTTGCGTTGGTTGCAACAATCGCTTTCTTATCGAGACGTAATTTGTTGAAGCTACCTCGTTTAAATATGAAGGAAATGAATGGATGGCCGAAGATGGATGCGAACATGATACTTTTCATGGAGTTGATTTTGGTTACATGTATTTTTACAATGAATGGGGCGGATGAAGTAATGCACAAGATGGCAACTGGAGAATCCTATGGTTTCTCAATAAGTAGTTTCATGGGACCTTTATTCTTTGAAGGAATGAGTTTGGATGCGTTACATACACTAGAACGTATCGGATGGTGGGGACATATCTTTATGGTTTTCGCATTTTTAAATTACTTGCCTTATTCTAAACACTTCCACATTTTATTGGCATTCCCAAACACATATTATTCCAACCTTGAGAAAAAAGGAAAGTTTACAAATATGGAATCAGTAACTAATGAGGTTAAACTTATGATGGATCCAACAGCCGATCCTTTTGCAGCTCCTGCTGAAGGTGCTGCAGAGCCACAAAGGTTTGGAGCTAAAGATGTAACTGATTTGACTTGGAAAAATTTAATGGATAGTTATACGTGTACCGAATGTGGTAGATGTACTTCGTCTTGTCCTGCAAATATTACGGGTAAATTACTTTCACCACGCAAAATC
>JBFHHS010000132.1:0-7711 GCA_041596895.1 Crocinitomicaceae bacterium
CTCTAGACAATCATATAAGTTTGGCGTCAATGATATTGATTCATTATTAATACTTTCAAATTATTTATTGGTGAATAATTCAAATGACTTACTTTATCAAATTGGGAAAAGGTCATTAGGTAGTTATTGTGTCAAGGCTGGCTTTCAAGAGAGAGGTAGGAAATATCTTATAGAATCTTCAAATTCATTTAATGAACTTGGAGAGATAGCTCTCAATTCAGAAGCATTAAATGAAATAGGAAATAGTTACTTTTTATCTGGAGAAGGACGGTTGGCAATTGAGTCCTATTTACTTTCTATGGATATTGGAGAGGAGTCTCAGGATTTAACTTCGCATTATAATGGTATGCTAGGTTTGGCTAAAGTTTATTGTTCAGTGGGTGATACAATTTTGGGATTACAATTTGCAGAAAGTTTCATTTCTAATGCACTTGATGATGATAAATACGAGGCATTAGCAGATGGGTATGCATTTTTAGGTATGATTTATTTTGATTTGGGTGAGGCTTATAAAGCCAAAAATTATTACAAGCAAAGCCTATATTATAGTAAAATGTCAGGGTCTAGATTACACCTTGCTCATGCATTCAATAATAGAGCAATTATTGATTATCAATCGAATCAACTGGATAGCTCATATTTTTATTTTAATAAATCTTTAGGTTTGCGAAAAAGTATTGGGAACACTAAGTCTGTTGTGGAGAGTTATTTTAACTTGGGAAGTTATTTTATAGGAATAGAGCAGGTAGATGTTGGGGTTAAATATATCGATTCTTCAAGGGTGTTGTCAAATAAGCTTGGCTTCCTTCAAGATGAAATTGATGCGCTTGAAATGCTTGACTTGTATAGTGATTCGAATTCTTGGAGTGTTAGGATTGATGAACTTAAAACAAAACTTGATGAGCAAAACAAAGTGTCAGATGGAATTAAAAGTCTTAGCGCAAAAATTTTAGGGTCATCTAGAAATAATAGAACATACATTTCCCCAAGAAAAAGAGGTGAGTTTTTACCGTGGATTATTATATCACTGATTGTTCCTTTTTTAGTTTTAACATTTCTACAAATACAAAAACGATTAGTTTAGTTTTCCTGGATACTCAAGTTTGAATTTAGGTACATAAACATGAAATAAACTGTGGTCTACTAGGTTTTTAAAAGTGTAAAATCCCTTCATATAACCTAGGTCAGAAAAAATCTCACAGCCACTCGTATATTGAAAGGATTCTCCGGGTTTTAGAATTGGTTGTTCTCCAATTACGCCTTGACCATTTACATATTGAACTTCATTTAGCGAATCGAAAATGTACCAGTCACGAACTAATAATTGTACATCATATTCATTGGTGTTTTCTATCACGATTCTATAATTGAAAAAATACTGTGACACCCCAATATCAGACAAGTCCGATCGGTAATAAGTGGATACAGATATTTGAATTCCCGATGTGATTAATGTGTTCATATTTCCTTGTTACAACTCGAATATAATAAATATTAATTACTTGGTATAATTGAAGATAAGGAAGATTTAGGTAACCTAGTTTACATATTGCTACTATTTAGAATCAATCTAAATTACATAGAATACGAATCTTCACTCTTTGCTTCTATTAACATTGAAGTTGAAATTTTTATTTTTGCCTCTGTATTTATAAACGCTTTAATGCATGTCTAAAACAGTAAAGCTTAGAAAAGGCTTGGATATCAGATTGATAGGTATTGCAAACAAGGTTAAGTCCGAGGTTGCTTTACCAAAAACTGTATCCGTAAAACCAAGTGACTTTCATGGTATGACACCAAAAATGCTCGTAAAAGAAGGGCAGGAAGTGAAAGCAGGATCAATTATTTTTCAAGATAAGTATAACGAACCTATCAAATTTGCTTCACCTGTATCAGGTACTGTAGAGGCGATTGTGAGAGGGGAGAAAAGACGAATCTTAGAAGTGTTGATTTCAACATCGCAAGACCAACAATTTGAAAATTCTGGGAAGAAGGAGGTTGCGTCAATGTCTAATGAAGAAGTGAAAGCTTTGATGCTGGCTTCAGGTCTATGGCCATTTGTTAAACAACGTCCTTTGGATATTGTTGCAAACCCAGTAAATGAACCAAAAGCAATTTTTGTTTCAGCATTTGACAGCTCTCCTTTAGCTCCTGACTTCGATTATATTCTTCATGGTAAAAATGAAGAATTTAGCACTGGAATGGAGGCTTTGAAGAAGCTTACTTCAGGTAAAGTACATTTAACTTTAAACGGGAAGTCTCCTGCAGACTCAGCTTTTACTGAGGTTAAAGGTGTTGAGGTGAATAAGATTATTGGTAAACATCCAGTGGGAAATGTTGGGACTCAAATTCATCATATTGACCCAGTTAATAAAGGGGAGTTTGTTTGGACCGTAAATGCGCAAGATGTTGCAATCATTGGTCGTTTTTTCCTTAGTGGACAATATAACGCTAAGCGAACAATTGCATTGACGGGTTCTGAAGTTAAAGATCCTCAGTATATTGATACTATAATCGGTGCAAATGTGGCAGATATTCTTGAAGGACAAATTACTTCTGATAACGTTCGTGTAATTAGCGGAAACGTATTAACCGGAGATAAAATTTCGAAAGATGGTCATTTAGGTTTTTATCATAACCAAATCACTGTTATTCCTGAAGGAAACGAACTTAAGTTTGTTTTAACTAAGGGGTGGTTAGGTCTTGGGTTTGATAAATTCTCTAATTCTCGATTATTCCCAACCTTCTTATCAGGTAAGAAGAAATTTAGATTGGATACCAATACAAATGGAGAAGAAAGAGCATTTGTTGTAACTGGTGAGCTGGAAAGAGTTTTTCCTTTCGATATTTTACCAATGCAATTAACTAAAGCAGCAATTACAGATGATATTGATGGAATGGAAAACTTAGGGATCTACGAGGTAGCTCCAGAAGATTTTGTATTGTGCGAATATGTTTGTACAACAAAGATTAACATTCAAGACAAAATCCGTCAAGGTTTAGACCTTATCGGAGAAGAGTGCATGTAATATTTATAAAACATCAATTACAGTGAAATTCTTAGAAAATATAGTTCATAAAATGGAGCCTAAGTTTGCTAAAGGTGGCAAACTAGAAAAATGGCATCCAATGTTTGAATCATTTACAACTTTGGCGTTTACCCCAGCTAATGTGACACAAAAAGGTGCACATATTAGAGATGGTGTAGATTTAAAGCGAACAATGATTACGGTAATCATAGCAATGATTCCTTGTTTATTATTTGGTATTTATAACACAGGTCATTGGGAAATGGTGGCTGCTGCAGGTGACAGAAGTTTAGACTTTTGGGCTGATGGTGGTGCAAAATTCATGGCAGGGCTATGGGTAGTTCTTCCTTTGATTGTGGTTTCTTACGGAGTGGGACTTACAATAGAGTTTATCTTCGGTTTTATGAGAGGTCACTCTCTTCATGAGGGGTTCCTAGTTTCTGGAATGCTAATTCCTTTAGTTATGCCTGCTGATGTTCCTTTATGGATGGTCGGTGTTGCAACAGCATTTGCTGTAATTATTGGAAAGGAGATTTTTGGTGGAACTGGAATGAATATCTTAAATGTTGCCTTGACTGCTAGAGCTTTCTTATTCTTTGCATATCCTACTTCTATGTCAGGTGACAAAGTATGGATGGCGGGTAATGAAGCAAGTGTTGATGGTTTTACAGGTTCAACAGCTCTTGGAGATTTAGCAACTTTTATGTCGGATAAACCAGTTTTTGAAAATCTCGAGGCTTACACGAATAATTATTCCTTCTTGGACTCCGTTTGGGGTATCATTCCTGGTTCAATTGGAGAAACTTCTTTGATTGCAATTATGTTAGGTGCATTAATTCTATTATTCACAGGGGTAGGTTCTTTAAGAATCATGGCTTCATTCTTTATTGGTGGATACGTAATGGGATTAATCTTAAATGCTTTTGGAGGAAATGAGTTCTTGGATTTACCAGCTCACTTTCACTTAGCGATTGGTGGTTTTGCATTTGGTGCTGTCTTTATGGCAACTGATCCAGTAACTGCATCGCAAACTGCAACTGGTAAAATTATTTACGGTTTCTTAGGTGGTGTTATCGCTATTCTAATCCGTGTATTGAATCCAGCATATCCTGAAGGTGTTATGCTTGCAATCTTGTTCATGAATGTAATGGCTCCAATTATTGACCACTATGTTGTACAAGGTAATATCAAACGAAGATTAAAAAGAGTTAAAACTGCGTAATTATGGCAATTAATAGAGATAGTAACGGATATACTTTCGGCTTCGCAATTGTTTTAGTTGTTGTTGTTGGTTCAATCTTAGCTTTATTGGCGATGGGTTTAAAACCAAGACAAGATAGAAACGCTGAGGTTAAGAAAAAGTTAGATATTCTTTCTGCAATGATGGATATTGATAAACTTGGTATTGATAGATCAAACGGTGAAGCTGAATTTGATAAGTATGTAAACTTGGATAATGCGGTTGTACTTGATGCAAATGGAAACCTGAAAGAAGGTGTTGTGGCATTTGATGTGGATATAAAGAAAGAATACAAAGACAAAACGTTAGATGCTAAGGATAGAAATTATCCATTGTATGTTTCAGAAATGGACGGAAAAGCAAAGTATATCCTGCCAGTCGTTGGTAAAGGACTTTGGGGACCAATTTGGGGGAACATTTGTATCGGTGAAGATTTAAGAACAATCGAAGGAGCTTCTTTTGGACATAAAGGTGAAACTCCAGGACTTGGAGCAGAGATTAAGCAACAGTTTTTCATTGATCGTTGGGTTGGTGAGAAAATCACAGATGAATCTGGTGCCTTTGCTAAGTTTGAAATCGTAAAAGATGGATCTGGAGCGACTAAAGAATCAAAAGTTGATGGAATCACAGGAGGTACAATTACTTCCAAAGGTGTTGAGGAAATGGCGAATAGATGTTTAGAAGTTTATGTGCCTTATTTCAATAAACTTAAAACTAAATAGAGATGAGTGAAGTAGCAAAAGACGCGAAAGCTCCAAGAGAGCCATTGTTTTCAAAGAAAAACAAAAAGCTAGTTACGGATCCTTTAACGGATAATAACCCAGTAACTATTCAAGTATTAGGTATATGTTCTGCATTAGCAATTACAGTTCAAGTTGAACAAGGTGTTGTAATGGGGGGAGCTGTACTTTTCGTTCTAATTTTGGGAAATTTAATTATCTCTTTATTGAGAAACTTAATTCCTTCTAGAATTAGAATTATCGTTCAGTTAGTTGTTGTTGCAGCCTTAGTAATTATCGTAAATGAGGTGCTTAAGGCTTTCTTACCCGATGTGTCGGAGAAGCTTTCAGTTTTCGTCGGATTAATTATTACAAACTGTATTATTATGGGACGTTTTGAGGCATTCGCTATGGCGAATAAACCTTGGCCTTCTATTATGGATGCTGTTGGTAATGGACTTGGTTATGCAGGATTGCTAATTTTAGTAGCTGTTTTTAGAGAGTTGTTTGGATCTGGAACTTTATATGGATTCCCAATTTTTGGAGATTACATTGAAGGGAATGGTCTTTATTCTCTAGGGTACGTGAATAACAATATGATGATTTTACCTCCTATGGCGCTTATCATTGTTGGGGTTATCATTTGGGTACAACGTTCTCGCAATAAAGCATTAATTGAAGAACACTAAACTGTTCAAATAATATAGATTATGGAAAGTACATTCGATATTTTTATAAAAGCCATCTTCTCTGAGAATATGATTTTTGCATACTTCTTAGGTATGTGTTCATATTTGGCGGTATCAAAAACTGTTAAAACGGCAGTTGGACTTGGAGCAGCAGTAATTTTCGTTTTGGTTGTAACAGTACCAGTAAATTACTTATTAGAAAACTACTTATTGAAAGAAGGAGCGTTAGAGTGGTTAAATCCTGAGTGGGGAGTTAACGGTGCTAGCACAATTGACTTAAGCTTCCTTTCATTCATTATGTTTATCGCAGTTGTTGCATCTATTGTACAATTGGTGGAAATGTTGGTTGAGAAATTTGCACCTGCGCTTTATGGAGCACTTGGTATTTTCTTACCACTTATTGCCGTTAACTGTTCTATCTTAGGTGGTGCATTATTTATGCAAGATCGTCAATATTCGACTATTTTAGATGCTACTGCTTTCTCACTTGGTTCAGGTATTGGTTGGTTTATAGCTATCGTAGCAATTGCAGCTATTCGTGAGAAGATTCGTTATTCAAATGTTCCTGCTCCGTTGAGAGGATTAGGAATCACTTTTATCATTACAGGTTTAATGGGGATGGCTTTTATGAGTTTCTCAGGAATTAAATATGGTAAAGACGAAGTTAAAGCAGATAAAACTGTCATGGTTGATGATGCTGTAAATAATACTAACGACTAATAATTAGAGAAAATGGAATTATCATTAGGTTTAACGTTAACGTTAGCAGTTTTTCTAATCGTTGTATTGGTATTAGTATCAATGCTACTTTTTGTAAAAGCAAAGCTTTCTCCATCAGGTAAGATTACAATTGATATCAACGATGGTGAAAAAGTAATTGAAGTAGATGGTGGTGGAACTTTATTGAGTACACTTGGTAGTAATGGAATCTTTTTGCCATCGGCTTGTGGTGGTGGTGGAACATGTGTTCAATGTACATGTCACGTTTTAGAAGGTGGAGGTAACATTTTACCAACTGAGGAACCACACTTTTCAAGAAAAGAAATTGCAGCTCATAAAAGATTGGGTTGTCAGGTGAAAGTAAAGGAAAACATGAAGATTCATGTTGAGGAAGAAGTATTAGGAATTAAAGAGTGGGAAGCTACTGTTGTATCGAATTATAATGTCGCTACTTTCATTAAAGAGTTTATTGTCGAAATCCCTGAGGATATGGACTATAAAGCTGGCGGATACATTCAGATTAAAATTCCTAAGTGTACAGTAAATTATTCTGAAATGGATATTTCTGCTCATCCTCAGGATCATCCAGGTGAACCGGATAAGTTTAAAGCAGATTGGGATAAATTCGGTTTATGGCCTCTTGTTATGAAAAATGATGAGGAGGTTGTTAGAGCATATTCTATGGCTTCATATCCAGCAGAAGGAAGACGAGTAATGTTGAATGTTCGTATCGCTACTCCGCCATGGGATAGAGACCGTAATGCGTGGATGAACGTTAATCCTGGTGTGGCGTCATCTTTCATCTTTAATTTAAAAGTTGGAGATAAAGCAACAATCTCAGGCCCTTATGGTGAATTCTTCATCAACGATTCTGATGCTGAAATGTTATACGTTGGTGGTGGTGCTGGAATGGCTCCAATGCGTTCTCATTTATATGAATTATTTAGAACATTGAAAACGGGACGTAAAGTATCTTATTGGTATGGAGGACGTTCAAGAGCTGAATTATTCTATATCCATTACTTTAGAGATTTAGAGAAGGACTTTCCAAACTTTAAGTTCTATTTAGTATTGTCTGATGCATTACCAGAAGATAACTGGGTTGTTAAAGAAAGTATTGATGATCCAAATGGAGATGGATTTAAAGGATTTGTTCATCAGGTAGTAATTGATGAGTATTTATCTAAGCATGAAGCTCCAGAAGATATTGAGTTCTATTTCTGTGGTCCTCCATTAATGAATCAAGCCGTTATTAAAATGTGTGATGATTGGGGAGTTCCTAATGAAAATGTAAGATTTGATGATTTTGGAGGC
>JBFHHS010000133.1:0-7661 GCA_041596895.1 Crocinitomicaceae bacterium
ATAAATAAGAGACCAGGAATTGATTGTAATAGTGGTGATGTAACAGAGAATGGAGAATATCAATATCGGGGAATTCCTCAAGGAATAATGAATACAACTGGAGAATCGATGTTTTTAGTAGGCTGGGCAGCGGATGGCTTCCCCATGTATTACAAATATGGTTACGAAGATCCTATGAATTCAAAAAGTGCTCTTGTTGAACTAATTCCAAGCTATTCTCTGAAAGTGGGAGATCGGGGAGGTGACGGCGTTTCTGCTCCGAATGGTAAATATGATGGCACGTATATACGCGATTATCAGTTTATTGAGGGGAGCGGAGATTTGGATAAGGCAAATGGTCGATATGGTGTTACTCCGGAGTTCCCTGAAGGTACGTATTATTACGTGATTACAGATGAATATCCCTCTTTGCCAAGGTATTTGGCTGGTTCTGTAGCTAAACAATTTGAAATAAAAATGGAGGTTCTAGAAAAGGGTATGCGTCCTCAATTAAACTCACAGAGTGGTAGGCCATCAGGTGGTGGGCAACGAGGTGGTGGTTCTGATCCAATCTCAGAACTCGATGCGAATGGAGATGGTAAGTTAAGTAAATCTGAGGTGAAAGGTCCTTTGATTAATGATTTTGATAAACTCGATGTTAATGGAGATGGGTTTCTATCAAAAGAAGAAATTCCTCAACAACGACAGCAACAACAGCGTCCTCAACAAAGGAGATAAAAAAAGCCACTCATCGAGTGGCTTTTTAATTAATAAATGTCCTACTTGTATTTCTTGAAGATAATAGAGGCAATATGTCCTCCAAATCCAAATGTGTTGCTCATAGCATAAGTCATTTCTTTCTTGTGTCCTTTTCCTAACGGGAAGTCATAATGATCTTTAAATGCTGGTTCAACCTCCTTTGTGTTAATTGTTGGAGGGACTACACTATCTTTTAGAGCCATCAAACTTGCAATTCCTTCAATTGCTCCAGCTGCTCCGAGTAAATGTCCTGTCATCGATTTTGTTGCCGAAATTGCAAGGGATTGGCGTTTACCAAATACTCGTTCGACAGCGATAAGCTCACTGCTATCTCCTTGTGGTGTGGATGTCGCGTGCATAGTAATATAATCGATGTCAGCTGCTGTTATGCCTGCTTCGCGCATTGCTTCTTCCATTCCTAAAACAGCTCCTTCACCTTCAGGGTGTGTGCCTGTTAAGTGATAGGCGTCAGCGGCTTGACCTCCACCAACAACTTCACCAAAAATCGTAGCACCACGTTTTTTAGCGTGTTCATATTCTTCAAGGATCAGCGCTCCAGCACCTTCTCCCATAACGAATCCATCACGTGTCACATCAAACGGTCTTGATGCTGTTTTTGGGTCGTCGTTTCGAGTAGATAATGCCTTTGCCGACTGAAACCCACCAATGGCAGATTCTGTAATTGCGGCTTCAGAACCACCAGTAATAACCATGTCAGCTTTATCCCATTTGATGTGATTAAATGCTTCAATCATTGCTGTGTTAGATGTGGCACACGCAGATACAGGGCAGAAATTCACGCCTCTTAATCCGTATTTAATTGAGATGATTCCTGAGGCAATATCAACGAGAATTCTAGGAATGAAAAAAGGAGAGAAGCGTGGTGTTCCATCGCCTTCAGTGTATTCCTTCATTTGATCTTGGAATGTTTGAATTCCTCCGTTTCCTGATCCCCAAATGACTCCGATTCTGTTTTTATTTAAGTTGTCTAAATCGATGTTTCCGTGCTTTAACGCTTGATCAACAGCCACAAGTGCATATTGTGAAAACGGATCATACTTTCTTATTTCTTTCACGTCAAAATGATCTTTTGGGTCATACCCCTTCAGTTCGCATGCGAATTGCGCTTTATGCTTACTGGCATCAAATTTTGTGATAGGGCCAGCGCCACTAACGCCAGCTTGAATATTCTTCCAATAATCTTCTAGGTTATTTCCAATCGGAGTAAGCGCACCTATCCCAGTAACTACAACTCTTCTCATAACAGTAATTTTAATATTGAATTTAGACGAATCTACGAATTTATAAAAATCCGAGCTCTAACATTGCTTCTTCACTCATCATGTCTTTGTCCCATGGTGGATCAAAAACGATGTTCACTTTACATGAATTAAATGCAGGATAGTCTGCAATTTTATCTTCGATTTCTTTCGGCATTGATTCTGCAACAGGGCAGTTTGGAGAAGTTAATGTCATTTGTATTTCAACATTCTTTTCCAAGTCAATTTTCACTTCATAAATAAGGCCCAATTCAAAAACATCCACAGGTATTTCTGGATCGTAAATCGTTTTAAGGATTTCGATGACCTTATTCTCTAATTTTACCATTTCTTCACTCATAACTCTTATCCTGCGATTGCTCTTAGAGCACTCATTTTCATTTTTTGCACCATACTCGCTAATCCGTTTGCACGAGTTGGAGATAGGTGCTCTTGTAATCCGATTTCTTTAATGAATCGTAAATCTGCAGTAGCAATTGTTTTCGCATCCTCATGATTTAAAACACGAATCAATAAACCAATAATCCCTTTTGTGATGATAGCATCAGAATCTGCACTGAATGACATTTTACCATCTACAAACTCGGTATCTAACCAAACGCGCGATTGACAACCTTCAATCAATCGATCTTCCGTTTTTTTATCTTCGGAAATTAATGGGAGTTCTTTTCCCAGCTCGATGATGTATTCGTATTTATCCATCCAATCATCGTAGATTTCAAATTCATCAATTATCTCTTGTTGTTTCTCGTCTAAAGTCATGATATTCTCGTTAACGTAGCATGTTAATACTTCGATTCAATGCTTTTATAAAAATGTCTATTTCTTCTTTGGTATTGTAAAACGCAAACGATGCTCGCACCGTTCCTGGAATCTTAAAGAAATCCATAAGTGGTTGTGTACAATGGTGTCCCGTCCTAACAGCGATACCTTGTTTGTCTAACAGTGTCCCAATATCAAATGGGTGCAAGCCATCTACAACGAAAGAGACTACGCTTGTTTTTTCCTGAGCTGTACCTACTAGTCGCATTCCATCAATTTTACTCAATTCTTCCGTAGCATAAACACCTAACTCGTGCTCATAAGCTTGAATGGCATCTAAGTCTTGTTGTGCTAAATACTGAATTGCCGCACCAAGTGCAATACCACCAGAGATATTTGGAGTTCCAGCCTCAAATTTATGTGGTAGAACATTGTATGTGGTTTTTTCGAAAGTAACTCGATCAATCATGTCTCCACCACCTTGGTATGGAGGCATACTATTTAACACCTCTGTTTTTCCGTAAAGAATTCCAACTCCAGTAGGACCAAAAACTTTGTGACCTGAAAACACATAGAAATCACAATCCAATGCTTGTACGTCGACAGGCATGTGTTGAACACTTTGTGCTCCGTCAATTAAAACTTTTGCCCCTACTTTATGCGCAGAGTCAATTATTTCTTTGATCGGGTTAATTGTCCCAAGTGTATTGGAAATATGTGTTACAGATACAAGCTTTGTTCGATCATTCAACATCTTGTCAAATTCAGACATAATCAATTCTCCGCGTTCATTGATTGGAATGATATTTAATTTACATCCCTTTCGCTCGCAAAGCATTTGCCAAGGAACAATGTTTGAGTGATGCTCCATAGCGGAAATGATAATTTCATCTCCTTTTGATAGTAATTCACCAAAAGAATAAGCGATTAAATTTATCCCGCCTGTTGTTCCTGTTGTAAATAAAACCTGGTCAGATGTGGGTGCATTGATGTATTTCTGAATCGTGACACGCGCATCCTCATATTGTTGTGTTGCAACTTGGCTTAAGTGATGAACTCCTCTATGAATATTCGAATTGTCATAAGTGTAATAATGTTCAATTACATCAATTACTACTTGTGGTTTTTGAGAGGTCGCACCATTATCAAGATAAATCAATGGTTTGCCATAAACTTCTCTTGCTAGTGTAGGGAATTCACTTCGAATTCGAGCGATATCAAAAATTTGTATGTCTTCTTGTGTCGTCATTGGTACAAAGATACTAAATCCCCTTATTTTGAATAATTCTAAACAAGAAAAATATAGAAAGTTGAACGAATTAATTTTTCAAGAAATACATTAAGAATTCTTGGTTTCCACTTTCCCCAATAATAGGTGAGGTAATATGGCCTTGGTATACAAGATTATTTGTAATTCCAACTGCTTTTACCTCCTCGATAGTTTGTGGAAAGAGTTTCTTCTTTTTTACTAATCCTGTTTTAGATACGTATTGCTTATCTACTTCCAATTCTACTCGGATGAGTGCAATAACGAATCCTCCGCTTTTTAATGTGGGGTGTACAAAAGGAAGGATTTTGGAAAGACTTAATGTTTGTTCATTGATGACACAACCGTCTAACAATTCTGGAATTGAGTTTGAATTGATTTCACGGACTAACATATCACTGCGATCGATGACGTTTTTATGGCCCGAGATATTGATGTCCAATTGATTAACACCTAACCCTATACTATAGACCCTTCCCGCATTTTGATTGATTAGAACTTCTGTGAATGCATCGCGACAGCCAATTTCTAATATTTTTTTATCTAAAATATCTGGCGACCATATTTTCAAAGCTTCTTCGAGCTTTGCTGCACCCATCGATGAGTATGCAACATCTTCTTGGATAAGTTCAATGTTACAGTTTGTAGGAAATCGACGTCCATTTTTAGTGACAAGTTTTCCATTTACTTTTACGCCAATTTCACGAATGATTTTCTCAGCTTTTCCACGGTTGTCAGCAAGACCTCGTTGGATTAAAATTTTGTCTAATCGTTCTTCAATCATGTGGCAAAGATAGGTAACCTTGTTCTTGTAATCTATATGCATCACATTATCAATTGAATTGAATCATGTTTTATTCGCCATTCCTCGTTATATTTGCAGTATAAATTAGAATTGTGAAAACAGTATATATCACACGTAGAGAGACCTTCAATGCTGCACATAAGTTGCATAGAGAGGATTGGTCGGAAGAGAAGAACGAAGAAGTATTCGGAAAATGTAGTAACCACAACTGGCATGGACATAATTTCACAATTTATGTTACAGTTAAGGGATTACCTAATCCAGATACAGGATTTGTTATTAATTTAAAGGACTTAAGCCAAATTGTAAAAGATGAGGTTGTGGAGCCTTTAGATCATAAGAATTTGAATTTAGATGTTCCATTTTTAAAAGGGATGTTGGTCTCAACGGAGAATATTATTATTCAAGTTTGGGATAGAATTAAAGAACCAATAGCAAAAGCTGGTGGAGAATTGGCTAAAATTAAATTGGTTGAAACGGAAAATAACTACGTAGAATATTACGGAGGGGCAGAGCCGTTTTAAAGCACATAGGAATGAAAGAAGAGATTACATATGACGATAAGATAACTGAAACGCTATCTGAAAAATATAAAGTTGTTCTCGAACAAATTGGAGAAGATGTGAACCGTGAAGGTTTATTGAAAACTCCAGAGAGAATGGCAAAAGCAATGCAGTATTTAACGCATGGTTACGATTTGGTTCCAGAAGAAATTCTTGAATCAGCTATTTTTCATGAGGAGTATTCGGAGATGGTTATCGTTAAGGATATTGAAGTGTATTCAATGTGCGAACATCACATGCTTCCCTTTTTTGGAAAAGCACATGTAGCCTACATCCCTGATGGGAAAATAGTTGGATTAAGTAAAATTCCACGTGTTGTGGATGCTTATGCAAGAAGACTGCAGGTTCAAGAACGATTAACAATAGAAATCAGAGATTGTATCCAAAAGACATTAAATCCGAAAGGAGTTGCAGTGGTTATTGAAGCTTCTCACATGTGCATGCAAATGAGAGGAGTTCAAAAACAAAACTCTGTTACAACATCAAGCGCTTTCACAGGCTTATTTATGACAAACGAGTCTACTCGTAAAGAATTTATCGATTTAATACAAGCAAAATTACATTAAGATGAATAATATTTTCAACCAAGAAAACGTAGGTTATTCGAAGGCAATAACACGTGATTTTTTTAAGAATGTGTACGCTTACATGTTCGCCGCATTAGCAATTTCAGGTGTAGTAGCATACTACGCTGGAACTCCAGAAATCTTTTTTAAATATTTCATAAAAGCAGATGGGTCTGGGTTAACACCGCTTTTTTGGGTGGTTTCTTTTGCTCCAGTAGGCTTGGGGTTATTGATTCAAATGGCTTATCAGCGACTTTCAATGATTGTACTTCTAATCTTGTTTTTCGTTTTTTCAGCTTTGATGGGATTAAGTTTGAGTAGTGTGATGTTAATGTACTCTGGAAATGACATTGCTTTAACGTTTTTCGTTACTTCAGGAGCATTCGGAGGAATGGCCGTTTTAGGGTATACAACCAAAACTGATTTGACAAAATTTGGAAGCTTGATGTATATGGGATTCATCGGTATTTTTATTGCTGGAATTGCAAACATTTGGTTTCAAAGTGATATGATGAGTTTGATTATTGCCATCATTGGGGTCTTTGTGTTTACAGGTTTGACAGCATATTATATGCAGTCGCTAAAAAGTGTGGCTCAGAACCAAGCAATGTCTGAAATGGATCGTGCTAAGTTGTCGTTAATCGGTGGACTTCAGTTATATATCCTATTTATTAACTTATTTTTATCTTTACTTAGAATTATGGGAGGAAGAGATTAATCCTCCCTTTTAACTAACCATATAATACCACTATCATGATTTTAAGAAGCCTATTAAGCCTATTAATTTTTATTTCAGCGCACACAGCTAGTTCGCAAACAAAACTAATTCAAGTAAAACCACAAGGTTCTGCAACATGGGGGTATGCTTCATTGGATGGAACAATGGTGATTCCGGCAAACTTAAAGAAGGTCAATGATTTTTCTGAAGGATATGCGCCTGTAATGAATGCTTCTGGAAAATGGGCATTTGTAAATGCTAAAGGGGAAGAGTTAAATGTTGAAACAAATGATTTTGTTACTGTAAGTATCTTTGGATTCGGTGTTAAAGGATTTGAAAATGGATTAGCACCAATCATTTCAAAAAAACTAAAAGGAGTAATTGGTACCGATGGTAAATGGATGCATCAACCTGAATATCACTATATCTCGGATTTTGATAATGGGTATGCCGCAGCTAAAATTGGAAAACAGTTTTATATCCTTTCTCAATCAGGAGGACGTACCGAAGTATCACTCCCTGTAATTGATTTGAAAAAATTCTCTGAAGGTTTAGCTCCTTTCCGCTCAAAAACAAAACAGTTCGGATTTTTAAATCCTGAAGGAAATGAAGTGATTGACGCTCAGTTTTTAGCAGTTGGTTATTTTTCTCATGGTTTGGCTTGGGCGAAAGCAATGGATAAAAAAGTTGGAATCATCAATAAAAAAGGTGAATGGGTTGTGGAACCTCAATACACTGCTGCTAAAGAATTTGATAACGAAGGATTCGCTAGAGTGAAGTCTGGTACTGAATGGAGGTTTTTAACAAAAGATGGAAAGGAAATTTCTGTTTCAGGAAATTTAAGTTTAGGTGATTTTAACAGTGGTCGCGCGTATGCTCGCAAAGGTGATTTATACGGTTTTGTGGATACAAAAGGAGAATGGGTAATCGATGCAAAATATACCAAAGTAAAAGATTTTACC
>JBFHHS010000134.1:0-7624 GCA_041596895.1 Crocinitomicaceae bacterium
AACGGCTTTCCTTGTTGATGGTGATGGTATTATCGTTGCCTCTGGTTCAGAATTAAGAGGACTTGGACTTCATATTGCCCTTGATAAGCTTCTGGCAGAGTAGACATTCTTACTGCCTGTTTTTCTCATTTTCTGACAACTTTACACTTCCTTTTTCTCATTTTCTGACAGTCTGTCCTGTTTATTCAAATGGCAGTATCTTTGCGTAAGTCATTTTACAAAATTATAGTGTAATGTCTGAAGAAGAAAAACAAACAGTAGAAGATCAAAATACGGAAGGTCAAAACGGTAAGGAAAACAATACCGTAAACGAAGAGGTGAATGTGGAAGCTGAAGAAAAGGCTGAGCCTACTGCAGAAGAACTTTACGCCGAATTGAACAATAAATATATGAGAATTCATGCTGAATTCGATAATTATAGAAAGCGTACAAATAAAGAGAAAATCGACATTATTAGTAACGCAAATGCAGGAATATTGAAAGATATGCTTCCTGTAATGGACGATTTTGATCGCGCTATCCAAAACAACTTAACTTCGGATGATATTGATGGAGTTAAAGAAGGATTTAATCTGATTTATAACAAATTCAAATCTATCCTGGAAGCAAAAGGGCTTAAGCCAATGAATTCGGATGGAGAAGTATTTGATGTTGAAATTCATGAGGCAATAGCAAATGTGCCTGCTCCAACAGAAGAACAAAAAGGAAAGGTGATTGAAGCTGTAGAAAAAGGATATTACTTGAACGATAAAGTAATTCGTTTTGCAAAAGTGGTTGTTGGGCAATAAAGATTAGGATTAGCTATTATGAGCGAAAAAAGAGATTATTACGAAGTATTGGGCGTTGCAAAAAACGCTACTGCTGCAGAGATAAAAAAAGCATACCGTAAACTTGCGTTAAAATATCATCCAGATAAAAATGAGGGTGATTCTGACGCTGAAGACAAGTTCAAGGAGGCTGCTGAGGCATATGAAATACTTAGTAATGCAGAGAAAAAAGCACGCTACGATCAATACGGTCACGCAGGAATGGGTGGAGCCGGTGGATTCGGTGGTGGTATGAATATGGACGATATTTTCTCTCAGTTCGGAGACATCTTTGGTGGTGCCTTTGGAGGGGGAGGTAGTTTTGGTGGAAGTCGTGGTGGCGGAAGATCAAGAGTCGTTCGTGGTACTAACTTACGTGTGAAAATGAAATTGACGCTTCAAGAAATTGCTGAAGGTGTCAATAAAAAAATCAAAGTGAATAAACTAGTAAATGCTGAAGGAGTGACATTCAAAGAGTGTCAAACTTGTGGCGGTACTGGTCGTATTACTCGCGTTGCTCAAACTTTTCTAGGTGCAATGCAAACACAATCAGCTTGTGACGCTTGTCATGGTGCTGGGAAAATGATTGATAAAAAACCTGCTGGTGCCGATGCTAACGGTCTTGAACGTAAAGAAGAGGTGATTGAAATTGATATCCCAGCTGGAGTTATGGATGGGATGCAATTAAGTGTTTCAGGCAAAGGGAATGCTGGCCCGTTTAATGGTGTGGCAGGTGATTTAATCGTTGTTGTTGAAGAGGTTGCAGATGATAATTTACGCAGAGATGGTGATCATCTTCATTTTGATGCATACGTGAATTTTGTTGATGCTGTCTTAGGTTCTTCACTTGAAATTCCGACTGTTTCAGGAAAAGCGAAAATCAAAGTCGATGCAGGAACTCAAAGTGGAAAAGTACTTCGATTGAAAGGGAAAGGATTACCTATTCTTCAAGGTTATGGAAGCGGAGATTTATTCGTACATATCAATGTTTGGACACCGAAGAAAGTGTCTAAAGATGAGAAAGCAATGTTAGAGAAACTTAGAGAAAGCGAGAATTTCATTCCAAGTCCTGATGGCAACGATAAAGGGTTTTTTCAACGAATGAAAGACATGTTCCAATAACGAATGAGTTTTCTAAAGCAAGGTTCAGGTCAAGGCGACAAGTTGGGGATGTATTTCACAACGGTTGGTATTGCCTTTTTATCCCTTGTTATTGGTCAATTATTCACAGAAATATTAGCTGTTAAAATTCTGGGATATTCTTTGATGAATGTCCCAGAATCGGCAGATTTAAATCTTACTCTTTCGTTATTATTGATTCCGTTTGCTTTCGTACTTGCAGGAATCATGTTAAGTATAAAGTACCTTCATAATAGACCTGTTTTATCAGTTTTTACTTCTCGAAAATCATTCGATTGGAAACGATTTGGATTCTCGTTTTTAGTATGGGGAATAGTGATGTTCCTTTTTATGTTTGTCAGTATGTATTCTGGTGCGCCAATTGAATGGAATTTTAATGCTTCAACGTTCTTTCCATTATTATTGATTTCACTTTTTTTAATCCCTATTCAAACTACTGCTGAAGAAGTTCTTTTTAGAGGCTACCTTTTTCAAGGGTTTGGTTTTGTGTTTAATAAGGGGTGGGTAGCCATTTTGTTAACAGGAATTTTGTTTGGTTTGCTTCATGGAGCTAATCCAGAAGTGGCCAAACTTGGTAATGTGTTACTTCTGTTTTACATTGGAACCGGTGTGTTTATGGGCATTATCAGTCACATGGACGATGGCATCGAACTGAGTATGGGGTATCACGCAATTAACAATATATTTGCATCCTTAATTTTAACCAACGATTGGCAAGCATTCAGCACAGATGCAATTTTTATTGATCGATCTGAACCTGTATTTGGACTTGAGTCATTTTTAACCATTTTGGTGCTGCAGCCGTTATTAATTTTACTTTTCTCTAAAGTATATAAGTGGAAGAATTGGAGAGGTAAATTATTAAAATAAACGATACTTCACTGTAAGTATTCAATTCGACGCTCGTCTTTGAAAGAGGTTCTAGAATTTTACAGCTAAAAAATAAAACGATGAAAACATATTATGATCCAGCAGATTTAAAAAAATTCGGAAAGGTGTCTGAATGGCAACCTGAATTAGGGAAGAAATTCTTTGACTATTACGGGACTGTTTTTGAAGATGGAGCACTAACTAAACGTGAAAAAACACTGATTGCTTTAGCTGTTTCACACGCAGTTCAATGTCCATATTGTATCGATGCATATACTGAAGGTTCTATGGAACAAGGTTATGATGAAGAACAGATGATGGAAGCTGTGCACGTTGCGTCGGCTATTAAAGGAGGGGCAACCTTAGTTCATGGTGTACAAATGATGAATAAATATAAAGACCTGTCAATGTAATGAGTGTACTTACGCATAAATCTTTATCTGCACAAAGTCACTCATTGTCTGAAACAGATAAGCAACTCAAATTACTTCAAGAAGCAAAATTAACGCGCTTCGAAGAGAATTTAAAAAAATCAAATCTGTTTCCATTAACTGCGATTGATCTGGATGTTTTTCAAATCAATGTGGGGAAAATGTGTAATCAAGTGTGTAAACATTGTCATGTAGACGCAGGGCCTGATCGAAAGGAAATCATGACCCGTGAAACGATGCAGTTGTGCCTTGATGCAATTGATAAAACAACGTGTTCTACCGTTGACTTAACGGGAGGTGCTCCTGAAATGAACCCAGATTTTAGGTGGTTTGTAGAACAGCTCACCGCAAAAGGTAAAAAGGTGCTGGTTCGATGTAATTTGACGATTATTGTTGCGAATAAAAAATACAACGACCTTCCTGAGTTTTTTAAAAAGCACAATGTTGAAGTTGTTTCATCCTTACCTTATTTTAATTCTACCAAAACAGATGCTCAGCGTGGTGATGGTGTTTTTGATAAGAGTATCGAAGCATTAAAAATGTTGAATGATGTTGGTTACGGAATCGAAGGTTCTGGGTTGACACTTAATTTGGTTTATAATCCTTCCGGTGCATTTTTACCACCTGCTCAAGGAGATTTAGAAGTTGATTTTAAAAAGAAATTAAAGTCAAGGTTTGATATCGATTTCAATAGTTTATTTGCAATTACGAACTTACCTATTTCTAGGTATTTGCAGTATTTGGTCGCTAGTGATAATTATCAAGGGTATATGGAGAAGTTAGTTAATGCATACAACCCTATGGCCGCCTCAGCTGTGATGTGTAGAAATACAATTTCAATCGGTTGGGATGGTTATATATTTGATTGTGACTTTAATCAAATGCTCGACTTGAAAGTTGCAGCGAAAGGACAGCATTTGTCTGAATTCAATATAGAGAGTTTATTAAATAGAAATATAATTGTGAATCAACATTGCTATGGATGTACTGCTGGTGCAGGGTCTAGTTGTGGTGGTGAAGTCGCATAAAAACAAGAATAATGAAATCATATTTAGATACAACAGTAGATGTTTATAGAGAGGCAGCATTAACTCCAGATGTTGGATTGTGTTGCACAACAACTCCGGTTTGGGCTTTACCAGGATTGGATATGCCGAGTATAATGCTTGAAATGAATTACGGATGTGGTTCTACAGTAAATCCAAGGGATTTAGTAAATGAACCAACTGTGCTTTATGTTGGTGTTGGAGGTGGAATGGAGGTTTTTCAGTTTTCTTATTTCAGTAGAAAAAAACACGGGGTAATCGGAATCGATGTAGTAGATGAAATGATCGACGCGTGTAAGGTTAACTTGAAAGAAGCAGAGAAAACTAATCCTTGGTTTAAATCTGAATTTGTTGACGTGCGCAAAGGTGATGCTTTAAATTTACCTGTAGAGGATAATTCGATTGATGTGGCTGCTCAAAATTGTTTGTTTAATATCTTCGATAAAGAGGATTTACAAAAAGCCATTGCTGAAATGTACAGAGTATTGAAACCAAACGGAAGATTAGTGCTGTCAGATCCTGTAACTGAAGATCCTATGCCGGAATCATTGAAAAATGACGAACGTTTACGTGCTTTGTGTTTAAGTGGTTCTTTGCCATTGAATGAGTATATAAAGATGTTAACCGATGCTGGATTCGGTACAATTGAGATTCGTGCGAAACGCCCGTATAGAGTTCTTGACCCAAAGCATTATGATACGAAAGAATTAATCTTTTTAGAGAGCGTTGAGGTTTGTGCAATTAAAGATCCTATGCCGGCAGATGGACCGTGTGTATTCACAGGGAAAACAGGTATTTATTATGGAGATGAGGATTTCTTTGATGATGGTGAAGGCCATACTTTAATGCAAAATTCGCCATTAGCTATTTGTGATAAAACGGCTGGTGCTTTGGCTAAATTGAACCGAAAAGATATTTACATTTCTGAATCAACATTCTTCTATGATGGAGGAGGTTGTTGCTAACAAATGTTTTGAATACAAAAAAAGCCTAGTCAATCGACTAGGCTTTTTTTATTTTTTTAGTATGTCGTGGTCATATCTTCATCCACACAAATAATAAAATCTGCTTTTCCAATATATTCATCTTCTAATGTCGAAATATCAGCTTGACTCACAGTAGAAATGGTGCCATAATTTAAAGTTGGATTTGCTTGATTTAAATACCATAAAATCCCTTCATAATAATCAGAGTGATACGAGCCGTTGTAGTGAATAAATTGTTGACCAATGGACCAATTGTTTAAAATGAAATAAGCCATGGTTGCGTCTTTCGTTGCTTGCGCCATTACTAGTTGTGGTGATCCATGATCTCCCATCATGGCCAAAATGTTTTGGTATCGAGGTAAATTTGGATCGAATTGCATTGGTAATGGAGCCATCCATGACTTTTCTTCCACACTTAAACTGTCGAGCACTTCAAATCCACCTTTATACACCATGCTAGCAAATCGTCTTGGTATGTTTGTCGCAATAAAATCAAGTTTTTGCTCTTTTGCGAAATCCAACAGTGGTAAATAGTCTGTTTTGTCATTCGACCATAATCGAGCAAGTGTGTCCAGCGCTTTATAATCTATTTCTCCCTTGATATATTGATTTATTTGAGTTTGATTATCGGCTTCGTACATTTCTGCCCCAAGAACGAGGTCATTTTTTTCATCCAAATCTTTCGTGATTTCTAACTCCAACCAATGAGAAATAGCATTGTCATGCGATTCCCCGAAAAGAACAATGTCTTTTTCAGAAATTGTTTTAAGCATCTTTTTATAGGATACTTTTTTACCTTTTGAGTTATAAATAACATAGGCTGGTTTTGTTTGTGCGTAACTACTAAATGCATAAACAAATGCGATGAGCGTAATAATTAGTTTCATGTGTGTTATTTTAATTGTGCTGCTATATAGGCTGTGGTCCAAGCGGCTTGGAAGTTATATCCTCCTGTGATACCATCAATGTCAAGAAGTTCTCCAGCGAAATAAATATTGGGACAAACGTTACTTTGCATGGTTTTAAAATTGATGTTGTCTAATGAAATCCCTCCGCATGTCACGAATTCTTCCTTAAAAGTTGTTTTCCCTTTTACTTCATAAACATCATTGGTAAGTATATTCATCAATTTATTGACTCCTTTTTTACCAATTTGAGACCATGTGATTTCTTTCGAAAACTCACATTTATCCAATAGATAATGCCACAATCGTTCCTTTAATGCATAAGGGCGATAATTTGTAAGTTTTTTATTTGGATGCTCTTTTATAATTTTTCTCAGTTCATCGGCAACAAGTTCGCTGTTTTGTATATGAACCCAATTCACTTGAAGCTTACATTCATAATTCTTTTCATGGAGTGTTCTTGCACCAAAAGCCGAAAGTTTTAAAATGGCAGGGCCACTCATGCCCCAATGTGTTATGAGTAATGGTCCATCAGATTTTAGCGGCGTGCCTTGAATATTGACCATAACATCTTCAATCACAATTCCCATCAATTCTTTAACAGGTTCATTTGGCATGTTGAACGTAAAAAGTGAAGGAACTGGGCCCTCAATTTTATGGCCTAACTTTTCTAACCATTCAAGTCCTGATCGTTTTGGTGAGCCTCCCGTAGCGACAATGATTTTATCAACAACCTCAGATTTTGTTGTAGGATCTACGAATTCTAGTTGCCATTGTTCGCCTTTCGATATTAATTCACTAATACCGCAACTGACTATAATTTTTACACCTAATCGTTTTACTTCTGAAAGAAAACAATCAATAATGCTCTGTGAATCTTGTGAAACAGGAAAGACACAATTGTCCTCTTGGATTATTAAAGGAACACCCCGCGTTTCAAACCATTCCATGGTATGTGTTGTGTTGAATTTACCGAATGCTTTTCGTAGTTGCTTTCCGCCTCTGGGATAGGCAAGGGCAAGTTCCTTAATGTCAGTGCAGCCATTTGTTACATTACATCTTCCACCTCCAGAAACTTTAACTTTGGATAACAGTTTTTGCGATTTTTCATAAATGGTTACATCAGCATCTGGAAAGTTTTCCTTCGCTGCAATTGCTGCAAAGAAACCAGCTGCACCACCACCAATTATCGCTACTTTCATTTCTTCCTAAGTTTTATATCTCGAATGAAGACAAAGTTATAATTCATAAGTGATTAAAACGTAGCCTAAAAATGGTATTCTTTATTGTTTTATGAATTTCAATGATTGAACTGACTCTCCCTGTTGTACAACTATGAAGTAAACACCTGGCTTAAGTTTAGAAACGTCTATGCTAGTTTCGTCTACACTTGTTTGAATCACTTCACCGCGCAATGTGATTATTTTATTTGAACTAGAC
>JBFHHS010000135.1:0-7610 GCA_041596895.1 Crocinitomicaceae bacterium
CCCCTCCCCCACTCTGAGCGTTATATGTCACCTAGGTGGAGATGGATTGGGAGCGGGACCCGGCGGCCGAGGCCAAGCATGCCCGAGCCGAATCAGCCTGCGCGGGTCTCTCTCATTCTTTACGTTCTGCTTGTTCTTTCGTCTTTATCCTTTATTTCAATCGCACAAGATGACACCACATTTTATAAAAAAAAGGTGCTCGTCGAAGAGGTTGTAGTTCGGGGTGAAGTGAAAAAGAACAACGGACAATCTGTTGAAAAAGACAATAATGTGCAGCTCTCTGTAGATAAGATTCTCGGGACTACGTGCGGTGTTACACTGATTAAACGTGGTAATTATGCTCAAGAACCTACTGTAAGAGGACTGAATGCTGGTCAGATAAATACTACAATTGATGGTATGCAAATGTTTGGTGCTTGTACTGACCGCATGGATCCCATCAGTTCCTATGTAGAACCGAACAATTTAAGAAGTATTAGTTTAAACCTAGGGCCGAATGATGAACAATTCGGAAGTAGTATTGGTGGTGGTTTTGACTTTAAATTGGTGAAGCCTAAAATGGGCGCAAAGAAGTTCTTTTCTGGTTCGGTTGGTGCTGGTTATGAAACGAATGGAAATGCATATCGGGGACTTGCTCTTGTTCAATTAAGTAAAAAGAAATGGGCAATTCAGGCAAATACAATTTATAGAAAATCTGAAAATTATATTGCTGGAAGAAATCGTGAAGTTCTTTTTTCTCAATTTGAAAAATGGAACTTTGGAGTAAGTGGAATCGTTCAGTTATTTAAAAATAATACACTGTCTGTTGATTATTTACAAGACAATGGTTCCAATATTGGTTATCCTGCTTTAACGATGGATGTATCTTTTGCGAATGCTAAAATTGCCTCAATCAGTCATAAGTATAGAAATACAAAGCGTAAGTTTTATGAACTTGAAACAAAAGGGTATTTTAATTTTATCGATCACGCAATGGATGATACCAAACGTCCTGCGGAATTGGTGCCGATGCACATGGACATGCCAGGTACTTCACAAACAATGGGGTTTTACAGTAATGCTTCAATTCGAATAGCTAAGAAACATTTCTTAAAAGTGAAATTGAATGGCTACTTGAATGATTTACATGCTGAAATGACGATGTATCCGGATATGGGAGCCGAGATGTTTATGTTGACTATTCCTGATGCGCGAAGAATGCTCATCGGTTTAGATCTTAGCGATAAATATTATATCAATTCTAAGTTGAATGTTGCATTTGGTGTTAGAGGTGATTACAGTCGTTCGGCCGTAATTACCAATATGGGCC
Source organism: Crocinitomicaceae bacterium (assembly GCA_041596895.1). Lineage (GTDB taxonomy): Bacteria > Bacteroidota > Bacteroidia > Flavobacteriales_D > Crocinitomicaceae > UBA4466. The sequence continues at coordinate 1,310 of JBFHHS010000135.1, forward strand.
GTCAAACTTTAACGAGTATTTATGATGGGGAGCTCACTAAATTCAACTTTATTCTAAATGGATTTACTCAGTTCAATTATCAATTTACAAAGAAAACTTCTGCAACAATTGGTGTAGCAAGAGCCTCTCGTAATGCAACACTTCAAGAAACATACGGATTCTACCTGTTCAACCGATTAGATAACTATGATTATTTGGGTAACCCAGATATTTTATCAGAAAATTCTTGGAATTTAAATGCAGGATCCGAATTTAATGGGGATAAGTTTGGTGTTTCAGTACAAGTGTTTGGTTATTTCTTTGAGAATTACATCGCTGGAACAAAACGTTCAGATTATAGCGCTATGACAATTGGAGCAACTGGGGTTAAACAATATGTGAACCTAGATAACGCTTCTATAGTTGGTGGGGAGGTGAAATTACGATACGCCTTCACTAAAAATCTCGTGTTAACTTCAAATAATTCTGTCTCTTACGGTGTTGACGATGAAGGTAAGGCTTTACCGTTAATTCCTCCTTTTAAATCTATCAATTCTTTAAGTTACGTTTGGAAGCAGATTCTCTTTAATGTAACCTATACAACAGGTGCTATTCAAGGTCATGTAGATTATGATAAATACGGTGAAACAGTTAGTAATGAATTTAATGTAATAGATGCTTCCATTGGTCGTGCCTTTAGATTTAAGTCATCATCTTTATTACTGAACCTAACTGCGGACAATATTTTTGATGCCGCTTATAGTGAGCACCTCGATTTTATGTCAGTTAATAGACAAGGGAGAAATTTCATTGTCAGTTTAACTTATAATTTCAATTAAAAATAAAGAAGACTACCATTTAATTTTCCGTCTCTCAACACGAGGGACGGGAATGGTACTTTTAAATAATTGAATTGCTTTAAAAGCGTTTTAACCCATGGGCGTTTTGCCGGTATGCGACTAAAATCAATATCTAGTGAAAGAATATATTCTCTCTGTTCACGGTAAACATATCCTGTTTCAATATCAATGAATTCTGATTCTGACCCAACAAGTTTTTCATGTGCGCTATACCCTAAGGAAATACAAGCCCACTTCGGAAATTTGGAGTTTTTGAAAAATGTACCTGGACTAAAACTCAACCAATATGTCTGTCCGTTGTAATCCTTCAATAAGGATTCAGCAAATGTATTTCCTAATATTTCCGGACGGATTGCTGCGAATTTCGAAGGTGAATATGAGAATTTAGGTATGATTCGTTCTTCGTCCCAAATTAGTTGTTGGGTTAAATACGATGCAGATCCAAGTGTGTTTGCCGCCATGTCACTCCATGAAAACCCCCATTGCGCGCTATAAGCATCGAACATCTCTAAGGTCGTTTGATACCCCATGCTTACACCAGTTCCAATCCATAGTGATTTTCTTCGGTTGAATCCAGACCAACGATATAAGTCCGTGGTCAATTGGTTGATTTTATGTGCCGTGTAAAAATGTCCTGCTTTATCCATTTGGAGCCAATTCTTTGAGTCATCAAAAGTGTGCCAATTTGTTTTATCTACTCCATCATACCAAACTTGAGATAATCCCACAATACTTCCTCCCCAGGCTCCAACAATAGCTGATGTTACTCCTATAACACGCCCTTTTTTCAAACTATCCGAAGGTTCAAAAAAAGGGTTTTGGGCCTGCAATGAAAAGCAGAAAAGGATGTAAAAGAGTACGTGGAATACGCGTGTCATAAGCGACAAAATAAGGCAATTCAATGATATTTAGCTATTAAACGTTAAAAATTAAATTGATTTTGACTAAATCCCAATAACTCATTTATATTTGTAAGTGATTACTCACTTATATGACAGAGAAACAGAGAAAAATTTTGAGTGTGGCTCTAAGGCGGTTTGCTCAGGATGGGTTTGACTCAACATCAACAAACAGTATTGCGAAAGAATCAGAGGTTTCTGAAGGTCTCATTTTTAGACATTACAAGAATAAGCAAGGGTTACTCGATGCAATTATTGAACATGGTATGTGCGCAGCATCTGAATACATCGAAAATGTTATTGCTATCGAAGACCCAAAAAGTTTAATAAAAGCAGCCATTTCCTTGCCGTTTCAGATAGACGAATCTGAATATGATTTTTGGAGATTGATGTACGCTTTGAAATGGCAAAAGGGAGTGTATAATAATGATGCCTTTGATGATTTAAATAAATCATTGGAAGGAGCATTTAAAAAGTTAGGGTATAAAAATCCAAAAGAAGAGGCGGAGTTTGTAGAGGTTATTACCGATGGTGTTGCAACCGGAATTTTACTTAAAGACGCAGACTTTTCTTCGATGTTACAAGTAATATTAAATAAGTACGATCTAAAATAAGAATATGAAAACAATAGATAAAACGAAACCAGTTCTAGTTACTGGTGCTACTGGCTATGTTGCTGGTAGATTAGTGGAGAAATTATTGTCTGAAGGAATTACGGTGCATGCCGCTGTACGAAACCCTGATGATAAAGAGAAAACAAAATATTTGGACAAACTGGCAAAAGATAATGAGGGGTCAATTAAGTATTTTAAAGCTGATTTACTTTCTGTGGGCTCATACGACGAAGCAATGAAAGGTTGTGAGTTAGTTTATCATACCGCTTCGCCATTTGTACGTTCGGTAAAAGACCCTCAAAAAGACTTGGTAGATCCAGCGAAAAAAGGAACGCGAAATGTTTTAGAGTCCGCAAACAGAGTCGAATCGGTAAAAAGAGTGGTGGTGACAAGTAGCTGTGCTTCTATTTATGGGGATGCTATCGATGTGTTGTCTATGCCAAATAAAGAATTAACTGAAGAGGTTTGGAATACTACGTCATCATTGAGTCATCAACCGTATTCTTTTTCCAAAACTGAAGCGGAAAAGGAGGCGTGGGCCGTAAATAAAAATCAAAATCGTTGGGATTTAGTTACTATTAACCCCTCGTTTGTACTTGGACCGGGTATTAATCCACATGGAACATCCGAATCCTTTGCAATAATGAAACAAATTGGAAATGGTGATTTTAAATTGGGAGCACCAGAATTCAATATTGGTTGTGTAGATGTGCGTGATTTGGCTGTTGGTCATTTCCAAGCTGGTTATACTCCTGAAGCGAATGGTAGATACATCCTCTCTGGTGAGAATTCTGGTTTCTCCCAAATAGCACAATATATCAAGGAAGAATATCCTACCTACCCAATAGGTTCTAGAAAATTACCGAAATGGTTGTTGTGGTTGATTGCGCCCACAGTAGGTATGACGAGAAAGGAAGTTTCTAAAAATGTAGGTTACCCATGGAAAGCGAATAATACCAAAAGTATAAATGAGTTGGGGATGAATTATCGCCCGCTAAAGACAACAGTCAATGAGTTTTTTGGTCAATTAATTGAAGCTGGCGAGATTCCTAAAAAATAATTGAAATTGAAATTGAAAAGTCGCATTTACAGTGCGACTTTTTTTATGGTATAATTTTCGTGAATTTTCAACGTTATAGGGTAGAATGTGCTAATTTTGTTAGCCTTGTTTAAACGTTCTTCTATTTTTAGAACGCTTATTTTGAATACTACTACTTTCGGAGCGGTCTCCAACTTAAATAAAGATTAAAATGAATAAAGTAATAAAGGATTGGAATGATATTAAAATCAACGATAGTTGGGCGATTTTTAAAATAATTGCCGAATTTGTTGAGGGGTACGAGCGCATGGCTAGAATTGGTCCGTGTGTTTCTGTGTTCGGTTCAGCTAGAACAAAACCAGATAATAAGTACTACCAACTGGGTGTGGATGTGTCTCGCTTATTAGCTGAAGGAGGTTACGGAGTAATTACCGGTGGTGGACCTGGGATAATGGAGGCAGGAAACAAAGGTGCTCAAGATGGCGGAGGAAAGTCTGTTGGTTTGAATATCGACCTTCCTTTCGAACAAAACCACAATCCGTACATCGATCCAGAACATAATTTAGAATTTGACTACTTTTTTGTGCGTAAAGTGATGTTTGTGAAATATGCACAAGGGTTTGTTGTTTTACCAGGTGGATTTGGAACTTTGGATGAACTTTTCGAAGCTTTAACGTTGATTCAAACAAAGAAGATTAATAATCGTCCCGTTGTTTTAATCGGTTCTGAATACTGGACTGGTTTAATAGATTGGATTAAATCTGCAATGCTTGGAATGGAAAATAATATCTCAGAGAAAGATTTAGACTTGATTAAAATTGTGGATACCGCTGAAGAGGCTTATAAAGCAGTGGATGATTTCTATAAATCGCATGATCTTTCACCAAACTTCTAAAAACGTATATTTGCGTTAGTTTTAAAGCATTATGGGATTACTTAAGAAGATTGGAAATTTTATTTGGAGTAAAAAGTTCTTAATTAACATCAGCTTAATCGTGGTGTTGTATGTTGTAGGAGTTTTTATTCTTCAATGGTATTTGAAAAGCACAACAAATTACGGACAGCGTATTGAAGTGCCAAATTTAATCGGAGAAAATCAAAATAACTTAAAGAATTTAATGGCGCCTTCAGGATTGCCATATCAAGTTCTAGATTCTATTTATGATCCAACAAAAGTTGCTGGAACCATCCTTGAACAAGATCCTGCTCCATCTAAATTGTCAGATATTTATGTAAAGGAAGGTCGAATTGTTAAGGTTAGGGTATCTAAACGAACGCAATTGGTTGAGATGCCTGATTTAGTAGATAAATCACAACGTTTTGCTGAAGGGATTTTGAATAATCGAGAGTTCCGATATAAACTAGAATACAAACCGTCAACGGAAGCTCACGGTGCGGTTATTGAACAACTTTATAAAGGAAAACCAATAATAGGAGGGACTAAGTTACCTATCGGATCAAAAATTACATTGGTTGTAGGACGAGATGAGGCAGGGGTCGCTGTAGTCATTCCAAACCTATTTGGTTTAACCATCGCTGAAGCTAGAGAACGTGTTCAGGGAATGGGGAGTGTAGAGTTTTTTGCCGTTTGTCCTACATGTGTAACAAGCGCAGATTCTTTAAGTGCTCGTGTAGAATCCCAATCCCCAGAGTTTTTTGAAGGGGCAATGGTTGCTTCGGGAACAACAATTTCCGTTTTTGCAACCACCGAATTTAACGGACAATAAACTTAATACGATTACTGAATGAAAAATTTTGGAATTATAATTTGTTTGGCATTTCTAACTCATACTGGTTTTGGGCAAGATGAAGGTTTAGTGCCTATGGCGGGGAATCCTCAATTACAATCAAAAGCCAATTACAATTTATCAAAAGCGAATGCGAATACTTTTGATAGTACGTTTATTTATACGCTAGATACTTTGACTTTACCAGTCTTTGATGAGTTCACTACAAATAAATTCCAAACATATAATGCGGGATACACGGATCCGGGAGTGACTTCTGATTTGGTGTACCATTTGCACGATGCATCCAATGTTCCGTTATTGGGAGGAGAGGTGTATTCGCTTCAACCAACCTTTAAAAGAACGGTTGATGTTGGGAATTCTGATTTTACCGATGAATATTTTCCACCGATTCAAGTTATGCTTGGAGATTTGTCAACTTATCCGGTAACACACATCATGACAGATGTTTATCCACCTTATTATATTTATGATACGGTTGACTTTGTAAATGATGTGGATACGGTATGGATTACAGATGCTGAAGTTTTTCAAGATTCAGCAAGACAGTTTTTTACTTCAATAAACGATCCTTCAAAAATCTGGATGGAAAGTGAGGCATATCATAATTATTCAATGGCTGTTAGTCCTTGGTCGCTTGGAGTTGCTACGTTTGATGGACTGGATGAGTCGGGTTATCCTTATGCAATTGGAACAACAACTTCAGGTTATGCAGATCATTTGACTTCGAAAGCCATCGATATGAGTGCAGTTACAGCTGGAGATTCAGTTTATTTCAGTTTCTTGTATCAGCCTCAAGGTTTTGGTGATGAGCCTGAAACGACAGACTCTTTAATTCTTGAGTTTTATGCGAAAGATTTAGGTGAATGGAATTGGATCTGGAGTACTTCTGGGGGACCAGTAGAGGGGTTTAAACATCAACATATTCGTATTGATAATTCCGATTACTTTAAGGATGGATTTAAATTTAGATTTAAGAATTATGGTGGACTTTCTGGAAGTTTAGATCATTTTCATATTGACTATGTAAATCTTAGAACGCTATCTGGATACCAGGATACAGTAATTCATGATTTTGCTTTTGTTTACCCGATTCATACTTTGCTTGAAACGTTTACTTCAGTGCCTTGGGATCACTATAAGAACAATCCGATTGGAAAGA
>JBFHHS010000136.1:0-7573 GCA_041596895.1 Crocinitomicaceae bacterium
AATTTCTGAATTCAAACAAGTATTTAAGGCAAAAGCGAGTACTTAAGTCGTATTTTTACATTCAAAATTGAACCAATGATGAATGAAGAAAACATCTTAGATTTTTGGAGGTGGTTTGTAAAAAATGAATCGCGCATTCAACAGTGCATTCTCAATAATGACGCGAAAGAACAAGAAAAAATTGTGTACTCATTAAATGAATATGTACTTGGGTTTGGCGCTTTCTCCTGGGATATTGGACAAAACGATGAAGATCAGTGGTTCTTTACAATTTCTCCTAATTTAAATATTGAATTACTAGAAACAAGCAAGTCTGTTATTGAGCTTGCACCAGATCATTTGAACTGGCATTTTCACAGTAGTAAACCGACTAAAACCTGGGGCTATCAGCTCGAGGTTTACGATGAATTATTAGATGTATTTCAAGTGGACACCTCAAGATGGTATTATAATGCATTTGAAGAAGAGGATGGCTCCATTGAACTGGTTTTCGAAATTGGATCACTTGCAAAAAAACACACAGAAGCCATTGAAAATGCCATCACGGCCTTTATCATTAATGAATTGGGAGAAGAAATACTTATGCAAGAAGTGTCGAAAATCAACTTTTTTGATGAATTTGATGCGGATTTGAGTAGGATAAAATCTCCAGTTTCAGAATTAAAAGCACATCTGCTTTCTAAGTAGAATGCTTATATTTAACAAAATAAAAAAGTCACCTTACTTCTATCTTTATGAAAACACTGATAATTGTCTTATTCCAATTGTTAATCCTTCCAGTATTCGCCCAAGATTACATGGATAAAATCGCTCAAGAATCATGTGAATGTCTTGATGAAAGTGAACTAGCAATGGATGATGAACGCATGGTTATGGAACTCGGATTATGTATGCTTAATGCATCAATGCCGTATAAAAAGCAATTAAAAAAGGACTTTGACATTGATTTGGATAAGATCGATCAACAAGGTGAAGCTTTAGGACAGATCAGTGGTGTTCGAATGATTTCATTTTGTCCAGATGCCCTGATTGCAATGGCAGGGCAAATGTTAGAAGACGATCCAGAATCCTTCAACTTTGAAGAAGAGACTTATTCAGGTGTTGTGACTCGTATTGAGGATGAGCGTTTCGTTATCTTTTCGATAAAAGATATTGATGGAAAAACTAATAAATTCTATTGGTTGAGTCATGTTGATTCTGATTTTGATTTTGAAATAGAATACAATCAATTAATGAACAAGGATGTATATGTTCGTTTTATGACACAGGAAATTTTTGACCCAAGAATCAACGAATATAGAACATACAATGTACTAGTAGAGTTGAATAAAAGAAATTAATTCTTCATGATTAAGCGCGTTCTTTTTTGTCTCCTGGGTGTGCTCCTCTTGAGTGCATGCGATCGGCAACAATTTGGACCGGGACTTTATGGCGATGCGGGGATGACGGCTTCTACGCCCGACCAATCAGGATATGTTTGTGGAATATTACGTTTAATTCATGACAATATTGAGAACGAGCACATTACCTTTGATTTTGGAGATGTTTTAATGGACGCAGGATTATCTGGCAAAAAGAAAATAGATGGATCCTGGAGTTATGTCAATGCTTCAAAAGATAAAATTGCTTTAAACTACACTTATGAAGGACAGTTTTATAGTGAAACCTATGATGTCCTTGAACCTAATTCTGATCGCGCCTATTACATTTTAAAATTAGACCGCGAATCCATCAATAAATTTGAGATTTACTTAGAATTTTTTGAAAGTCAATAAATCAAAGAAGTTATGAAACACCTATTCTTTGCCCTATTTATTCTTCTTTCTTGCACGAAAGATGAAGTAGAATTCGAAAACAAAGTCCTTTTATTAAAACTAGATTTTGACACCTATGCGTTTGAAGAAGGTATTGAATTAAATTTTGATGCATGTCAAACTTTCACGATAAAATCAACATATACACAACCATCCGATTTCGGGTCAGTAAATTTAAGTTACGAAGAATTAAACGCACCATTATTTGATGGTTCTATCGTTTGGATGGGAACTGGCTCACGCAACTATCCTGGGACAATGACTCCAAATTCTGGATTTACAACCACAACAAACGCAATGGTTCAACCCGATGACACAAGATTCATGCAAGTAGATTATGTCAACGACACGATTGTTCAAAGAACAGATGATAATACCGTGATTTGGAATAGTATTAAAAACCTCGAGCTTACACAACAGTATCTTTCGACGAATCCTAGTGCAAAAATCTATGTCTTCAATTACACGCCAAGCGTTGGAGTTGGTGATCCAAACGAATGGGATTATTACATTTTTATCAAGAATTAAATTCTACTCTGATACGTAAACAACTCAAAATACCTTCCTTTGCTTTCGATGAGTTCGGTATGATTACCTCGTTCTGCGATTTTCCCATCTTCGATTACTAAAATTTGATCCGCTTGTTGAATTGTGCTTAATCGGTGTGCTATAACAAATGTTGTTCTATTTTGCATCAGTACGTTTAAACTTTTCTGAATAAACGATTCGCTTTCTGTATCAAGATTTGACGTTGCCTCATCTAAAATAATAATTTTTGGATCTGCCAGTAACGCTCTCGCTATAGAAATACGTTGTCGTTGACCACCAGATAACTTTACGCCTCGCTCACCAATCACAGTATCAAGACCTTCGTCAAAACGATCGGTAAACTCATTCACGTATGCACCTTCAACTGCTTTAATCAATTCTTCTTCCGTTGCATCCGGTCGAGGAAAAAGTATGTTCTCCCGAATCGTTCCCTCATATAAGAAATCATCTTGCAAGACGACCCCCAATAAACCTCTATAACTGCTTAAATTAACCTTACCTAAATCGATATCATCCAGCGTCACTTTACCTTCTGAGGGATTCAAAAAAGTTGCAGCAAGTCCCGCAATAGTTGATTTACCTGAACCTGAAGATCCTACCAGAGCAGTAACACTTCCCGACGGAGCTTCAAACGAAATGTTATGCAATACTTCTTTGTCCTCTTCATAGCTGAAGGAGACATCCACAAATTTAATATCGCCTTTTACCTCATCCAATAAAATGGTACGCACCTCTGGATTATCCTCTTCCTTCATATTCATTAATTCCTGTGTGCGATCCAAGCCAGCCATTGCTTCAGTGAGTTGACTTCCAATATTACTCATTTGTACAATGGGCGCAATCATGAATCCTAACAACAAAGTGAATGCGAAGAAATCTCCAACAGTCATACTTCCTTCAACAATAAAATAACCTCCTATTCCCATTATACCTGCCGAAGCCAATCCCAATAAAAATGTTGAAGAACTTGTAATTAATGCGGTTGCTGTCAAACTTTTTTTCACATTTTGAAACAATTTATCTACACCAGTTTCAAAGGTTTGACTTTCTTGCTCTTCTGCATTAAACCCTTTAATCACACGTACACCATTCAAGGTTTCCGTTAAACGACCCGTTACCTCAGCATTGATTTTACCTCGAGCTCTAAAAATTGGCCTTATATGACCAAAAGCTTTCATTGCAACAAAGGCAAAAACAGCGACAGGAACTAGGACAAATAAAGTCATCCAAGCATTTATTCGAATTAATAAAATCAATGAAAGAATGGCAGTAAATGTTCCGCCAATTAACTGAACTAATCCTGTACCCACAATATTCCGTACACCTTCAACATCCGTCATAACTCTGGAGACTAATGCTCCTGACTTATTATTGTCAAAAAAACTGATGGGTAAGCGCAACAATTTTCTTTGCACTTGAGCCCGCAATATAGAAATTAGTCGTTGAGCCTCAACACTTAAAAGTCGCGTTAAAGAAAATGAACTTACCGCTTGGATTAAGATTGCTCCCGATACGATTAATACCAGTGTAATTAGGTAACTGATGTTTTTGTTGGGAATCACATCATCGATTAATGATTGAGTAGCGAAAGGTAAAACCAACCCAGCTAAACTTCGAACTACGATTAAAAACAATCCCAAAAGAACTATTTTTTTTCTTGGCCAAATATATTCTTTGAATGCCCATCCAAAGGACACATTTGATTTCTTTTCAGATTTACTCATGGCGACAAGCTGTCGAATATCAAGCCAAACTAGAATTAATGACAGAACGTCAGATTGTGATGCTTTACCCTCCCTTTGAAGAAAAATACAATCGACGAATTAATCCGTCTGGCAAACCAACTTTAGGAACAATCATATCGTTCGTTTTAGCTGCCTTCATCGCTCTCAGATATATACCACCACCCTCAACGATAACATCAGCACGATCAGATTTAATATCGAATTTATCAAGCATTTCTTCTTGTGTAAATTGAGAAAGAAATTTGATTTTCTTATCCAGCGTATTTTTACTCAACTTTTGCCAGTCAGTCAGGCCACAAAGTTTGTAAAGCTTATTGATGTTTCCTCCGGTTCCTACCGCGAAATGTGGTTTAAGGGTTTTCACGTTTTTAGCAATCCACTTTTCAAATCGGTCCCATTCATTCGGATCTTGAATCCCCTCTTTTATACGTACCGTTCCGATATTGAACGATTTCCACTTTTTACGGACGCCATTTTTAAAAAAATTTATTTCAGTTGACCCACCACCGACATCGATAAACATATAGGATTTATCTTTTTCTATTTTACCCGTATTGAAAATACTTTCATATAAAATAGCTGCTTCGACAGATCCTGGAATGATTCGAATATCAATACCTGTCTCTTTTTTAATGCGTTTTATGATCCGTTTTCCATTCTTGGAATCACGCATTGCCGAAGTTGCGGTGGCCATATAACCATCAATTTCAAAAACCTCTCTTAAGTGTTTAAATGAATTTGCGATATGCAACATTTTTTCTTCTTTCTCCGGAGAGATCTTCCCATGTACAAAGGCATCTTCACCCAAACGCACAGGTAAACGCACTAAGGAAAGTTTCTTAAAAATCGGTCCATTCGGAGTTTCATAAACTTGCTCAAACAACATTCGAATCGCATTCGAACCAATATCTATTGAAGCAAATCTCATTTACCCTTTTCTAGTTTCTTTTTATAAAAATCATGTATTTCCACTTGGGAATTTACAATTTTTCCTGGAATTTTTCTGTATTCATTTTTTTGTTCTGCGTCGATAATGCGTGCTTTTTTGTTATCCGATAACTGAAGGTTAATTACATGAAAAATATCATTAATGATTCTCTCACTCAAAATTGGCGTCAGTACTTCAATACGTTTATCCATGTTGCGCACCATCCAATCTGCGGACCCGATAAAGCAACGTTTATTTCCCCCATTCGCGAATATAAGTACGCGTGAGTGATCCAAATAACGTCCTAACACACTTATGACCTCGATGTTTTCGCTCATCCCCTCCACTCCGGGTTTAAGTGAACAAATACCTCTAATAATCAGCTTAATTTTAACTCCTTTGGAGCTCGCTTGATACAAGCTCTTTATCAATTCTTCATCAACCAGATTATTCAATTTGATAATAATCCATGCTTCTTTCCCAGCTTGGTGATTTAGCACTTCAGTATCAATTAACTTGTGAATTTTCAACCGTGTATTGAAAGGGGAAACTAGCAGTTCTTTAAAGATGTAGTTCTTGTAATTGTTCTGGAAGAAATCAAAAAGTTTGAATAGATCCTTTGTAATTCTGCTATCGCTTGTCCAATATGAAAAGTCAGAGAATATATTGGCTGTATTCTCGTTAAAATTCCCTGTCCCAACATGACCAATATAACTTAGGACTTTTTTACGTTTTCGCTCAATAAGGATAACCTTAGAATGCACCTTCAAACCTTGTACTCCAAAAATAACCTGAACTCCATTGTCCTGTAATTCCTTAGCCCATTTGATATTGTTATTTTCATCAAATCGCGCATGTAACTCAATAACAACTGTAACTTTCTTGTCGTTTTTAGATGCATTAATTAGGGTATTCAAAATTTTTGAATTCTTTGCAGCTCGATATATCGTCATACTTATTGCAGTAACCGTAGGATCGATTGCTGCCTCTCTTAATATATCAATAGTATGGGTAAATGTTTGAAACGGGTAATTTAACATTACATCCTTTTCTTCAATGACATCAAGTAAACTTCTTTTATCAATTAAATCAACATGTTTATTTGGGACCCGAACCTCATTTACTAAGCTATCATCACCAAGGTTAGGAAAAGTCATTAAATCGCGAAGGTTGTGATATCTTCTTCTTGAAACGACATGTTCATCACCTATAAGGCCTAATTTTGTACTTAACAATGACAGTAAATCTTCTGGAATGTCTTTAGCATGAACAAACCTTACCGGCTCAGCTTTTTTCCTTTTATGAACACTTTTTTCTAGCTTTTCAATAAGTGAATCATCTAAATCTTCTTCAAAATCAAGCTCCGCATCTCGCGTTAGTTTAATCGCGTAACTTTCAATGTTGTCAAAATCAAATATTTTAAAGATTTGTTTCATTCCCATTCGAATGATGTCATCTAGAAATACAACCACTTTCTCGTCACCAGGTATGACTAAAAACCGAGGAATTAATGGCGAAGGAATTTGAATCAAGGCGTATTTTGCTTTTTGTTCTACACCGTTATCGTATAATTTAATTGCCAAATAAGAAGCCTCATCTGTCAGTTCCAGTTTCAAATCGCTGGTTAACATTAGAGGTACAAGATTTGGGCGAACAGTATTCTTAAAATAATGCTGAGCATAAGCTTCTTGCTCTTCATTCATTTCCGTTTCATCAACAAAACGAATGTTTTGACCTTCCAAGGCATCGATTATATCATCCAACGCATTATGAAATACCACCTCTTGTTTTGAAATAATTTCTTCAATGCTTTTTAATAGTAATTTTGGATCTGCATAAAGACGTTCACGCGTTTTTTTTCCAAGCGTCAGCATCCTTTTAATTGAAGCAACGCGTACCTTAAAAAACTCATCTCTATTACTTGAATAAATTCCTAAAAAACGTAATCGTTCAATCAATGGATTTGATTCGTCCATCGCTTCTTGCAGTACTCTTTCATTAAAAGAAAGCCAACTTATTTCCCTATTAATTAACATCGAACCTCTCATTATATTTAGATAAGAAATTTATACGTTTAAGATTATTCAACGGTTAAATTAACTTTAAATAAAATACGACCATATAGAGATTCCAAAAATTGTTTTAAAAACTTCTTTACATACGGACATCCTATTCTCAAACGAGTCATGACTAACACACTCATCGCAAGAAATGAAACAGTCAAAATGATTGCTGAATCAGATAAATGGTAAGAAGTTCTAGCTTAGAAAAAGTGACCGAAACCAAAAGTTACCCCATGCATTGACGCATCTGTTGGATTAACTGAATAATCAACTCTAAAACATGTTTTATACCATGTATTCAAATGAAATCGAAGTCCTCCCCCAGTAAATAAGTGAAGTTCTGGTTGATTGAAAAGCGTATTAAACTCGCCACCCGCAACCCTTAAAGATCCATAATCGGAGAAGACAGCCGCTTGAACTAAAAACAATCTATGTCGCCAAAAAGAATACCTATACTCCAGGTTTACAATGAGT